>NZ_VZZR01000023.1:0-32081 GCF_009650555.1 Pseudomonas sp. EMN2 | reverse complement strand
GCATCGTCGCCGGCACCGAGGCCAGGTCGAGTAGCCCCACTGGAACCACCTCGGAGTGATGCGGCCCGCATCACTAACCGACGCAACATCGACGACCGCCGAGCGATGCCACTGGCCCGCATACAGTGATGGGGCCCACATCACTCCAAAAGCTCTGTCACTGCCCCCCGACAAATCCAGCGCCCCGGGTTCTTCATTTATTACTGCGCCCCAATCGGCCGGAAAGCAGCATGGACATCGTTCTCCCACCTTATATAAGGAAACCATGTCCATGGCTGACAGCTATCAGCTCAACATCGGCTCCCTCAGGAGCCAGGTACAGCTGACACTCCACACCCATCATGCTGCTCGAATCTGGCTTGGCCGCCAGAAGAGCGAGGACAAGCACAGCATCCTCGGCCTCGCCGGCTTCTGCCTCAAGATCAACCAGATCGATCGCGCCGCCTCGCAAGACGACCCCTACTCGGACTGGTGGATGATCAGGATCGAGGAGAAGATCCAGGAGGTAGATGATGCTCTCAAGGCCATCGACAGCCGTCTCGATGCCGTTATGGCCCAACTGCCCAAGGCGTTGGAGATCGGTGAAAATCTTTCGATCCACCCACTGAAAATGCCGCTCTACATCGCCAACCCGCTGGGGTTCAAAGGCGTCCACCTGCTGACTCAGTACGACGAAGTCGTCCGCCGCATTTTGCTGGCTCAGCACGTCGCCATGATCGGTCGCCGCGATGGCGAGATCTGGATCGATGAAGGCGCACACCTGCTGCGCAGTCTCTTTGGGCTGGCCCAGCTCCATCGCTTCTCCGGCGCATCGCGTGACGACTTCGCCGCCAACAATGCCCGGGCCGAGAACGCGCGTGAGATGTACCGGCGCCACGGCGAAATTCCCCAGGACATCCTGGAAGGCACCCGTCGCTCGAACTTCGCTCCTCCTATCCGCCGTGGCTCGGCAGGCCCAGGCGAAGAGATGGATGACGATCACGAAGACGAGGCCTGAGCCTGATGCGTTCGGACACCCAACCCATGGAGGCGCTGCAACAGGGTGCCTTCAAACCGCTGCAACAGGGTGCCTATCAGGCGCTGCAACAGAGTGCCTCACTAAAAGGCCTTTTAAAGCCCTTTAAAGGTAAGGGGGAGCTGGTCCAGTTGGCGGAGCATTGCGCATCGCTGGAAGCAGGGCTGCGCACCCTTACCCAGGAAGTGCTGGCCCAGGTTCGCCAACATCCATTCGCTCTACTGCCCGTCAGGCTCATCGAGCAAAACACAGCAGCTGGCACAACCTTTCTTCGCTGGCAAAGCGTGCAAGAGCGGCGCATGGGTGTCGGCGTATGGGCTCAGATGGTCCACGCCCCCAAAACACCAATCCACTTGCTGCAGGACCTGTTTGCCCTGGAGCAACACCGAATCACCCTGAACATGCAGATCAGCCTCATCCACTCCATCGGCAAACAGGCCGCCGAGTGCGCAGAAAAGATGGGGCAGGCCGAGGCCGAATATCAGGCTCGACTGCAGCAGCTCATGAACCCACCCCAACACTGAACGGAGATACACCATGGGTACGTCTATAAACTGGGAAGGCAACGTCGGCAATGCGCCGGAGCACCGGAGCTTCGCGAATGGCAACCAGCCACCGCGACAGATGGTGCGACTGAACGTCTTCTTCGATAACTCCATCCCCGATGGCAAGGGGGGCTACAAGGATCGCGGTGGTTTCTGGGCCAACGTGGAGTGGTGGCATCCGGACGCTGAGCGCTTCGCCCAGCTGTTCCAGAAGGGTATGCGCGTCCTCGTGGCCGGGCGCGCGATCATGGATACCTGGCAGGACAAGGCGACCGGCCAGGATGTCTCTGCCTTGAAAGTGGAGGCCAACCGCGTGGCGATCCTCCCGCATCGGGTAGACCAGATCATGCTCGCACCGCCCAAGAGCGGTGACCAGCGTCCTGCCAATCAACAGCAGGCTGGCCAGTCCCAGGGGCAGGGGCAGACGCAAAACAATCGGAGCCCGAATCAGCGCCCACCTCAGCCGATTCCTGACGGCGTGCAGGACTACCCCAGCTTCGAAGAAGAACCGTTCTAGCCCCCCTACCTTAATTTGGCGCGCGACATCGTGAAGCTCCTGGTGACAAGGATGTCACTTCGAGCTTACCCTCCCTTCGATGCAGCATCTCCCTTGCAGTCAAGTCATTGGCTAGCAGGCGATTTTTCAGGCTCCATTCGTGAAGCTTCTGGTGGCGAGGACGGACCTTCGTTACCTCACTTTACTTCGAGGACTACGTGCGATGAACCACGACTTCCCAGAGTACCCTTCCGTCAAGGCGACGGTGGAACTTCACCGCTACATGGAAGCCGTCGAGGCCCTCAAAGGTGTCCGTCAGGTCTTTTGCGACGGCGAATCGATCCTGCTGCCAGAGGCCGAAGTGGAGGCCATCAAAATGCTTCGCTCCCGGTTCAAGGCCACCCTTCAGTATGGGCAGGCCGAGGAGTATGAGTTTGCGACCAAGGCCCGGGATGCAGGGGTGGCGGCTGAGCTCCTTCGACTAGGGCAGGCAGTTTGGGACGTTGCGGGTCAAGACGCTGAAGTGATGGTGCGTGCCGCATTGGAGAACCCGAGCGGGACACTTCTGGCCTGGTTGTCCCTCTACCGCTCCAGCATGGTTCCCCACTAATCGTGACATCCGGGCATTGGCGTGGGGCTTAATTTTTGGGCGCCACTCGTGAAGTTTCTGGGACCAAGGACAGGTCGTCGCAACCGCCCACTCTTGACGTAGCGTCAGCTGTCTCGCAACTCCGGGCGACAATGACCTGCTGCCTGGGGGCCCGCGCTTCGTGAAGCTCCCGCAACCAGGACGGGAAGTCGTAGCCGAAGGGGCGCTGCAAGCAGCGCTTGCCCAGGTCAGGGGCCCGTATGAAATCATCGCGTTGGCAAATGACCATTTCCTGAAGGCATCTCCGCCATACAGCTGCTAACTTGTATCGAACTGAGCCGCTGTGGCTGCAAAAAAACGCCTCGGCGTGGGATTTCCGGTCTCAAGAACGTTTGAGGCGTGTCTTACCCGGCAGGAACAGGCGCGCTGATGAGGAGCATTCGATGCAGAATGAAGTTGCCCAGGGGCGAAAAGCGGACAGGCGTCATTTCAATAACCCCCATCCTGCGGTAGAAGCGGCAGGGGTGGAGGCCGCCGAGAAAGGGCTTCCCGTGTATGCCTGCCCTTACAAGCACCCCGCCATGCTGGCCTCCTGGCTGAAAGGGTACAGGCGCGCCCAGCAGCTCACCCTTAATTTTTGACCCTTCCTCCGTAGGCCTGGCCCACGAATTCCCCTCCTTTCAGTTGACCATTTCGCGTTGTGCCGTCTCTGGTCTGCGGCAAGAGTGCTCCCTGATTTAACTGTTCAGGGGCACCCTATGAAACTCATGATCATCGAGGCACCGGGCAAGCTGAAGAAGCTGGGACCCATGATGAAGAAAATCCGCCCTGGCGAGCACTGGACAGTGGTAGCCACTGGTGGCCACATCCGAGACCTCCCCGAGAAGGGGCAGGACGAGACGATGATCACCACGGGCGTGCTCAAGAACCTCCGGCCCGTATACGAGATGCTGCCAAAGAGCGCTCGCAACGTCAGCACGATCCGTAAGGCGTTGAAGGATGCCACCGAGGTTTACATTGCCACTGACCCAGATCGCGAAGGCGAGAGCATCGCCTGGCACATTCAGCAGGCGCTGGGCATCAGCGAGTACAAGCGCGTCACCTTCAATGAAATCACGCAGAATCGTGTTCGCGAGGGTTTGGCTAACCCACGCAAGATCGACATCCAGCTCGTTGCCTCACAGCAATGCCGTAGGGTGCTCGACCGCCTGGTGGGCTACCCCGTCACTCAGGAGCTGCGCCGAGTCATGGGGCAACCCACGTCAGCGGGCCGGGTACAGTCCCCTGCGCTCTACCTGGTCGTGATGCGCGAGCGGGAGATCCGCAACTTCAAGGTCATCCACCACTTCGGCGCAGAACTGACCTTCAGGGACGAAGCGTCCGGCTTGGCCTGGACTGCCGTATGGCAGCCGGTACCGGACTTTGCCAGCAAAGAGAACCCTTACGTCCAGGACGGCACGCTCGCCGCCCGGGTCGCTGCAACCCGCGCGGTTATCGTGGAGTCATGCGAAGACGGCAAGAAGCGGCGTCCGCCGCCGGCACCGTTCATTTCGTCCACCTTGCAGCAGGCCGCCAGCGTGGCATTGAAGTGGGACCCCGACAAGACGATGCAGGTCGCGCAACGCCTGTACGAGCAGGGTGTCATCACGTACCACCGCACGGACAACCCCAACTTGGCTGATGAGGCCATGCCTGACATCCAGGCTGTCGCACGGCGCCAGGGGCTCGACGTTGTAGACGAGCGCCGGACGTTCAAGGCAGCAGACAGCGCCCAGGAAGGTCACCCTGCGATTGCGCCAACCGCTTGGGATGACGAGGTCGCGGGAGAATCTTCCGATGAACAGGCGTTGTACAAGCTCATTCGGATCCGGGCGCTTGCCAGCCAGCTCGCCGATGCCATCTACGACGTGCGTACCGCAAAGCTGCTGGCTAGGGGGCCGGATCAAAGGCCACTGCGCTTCGCAGCGACGGGGAGCTCAGTAGCATATCTCGGCTGGATGAAGCTTCTGCAGCAAGATGACACGGATGAGGAGTCGACCGACCTGCCCAAAAACCCAGTGCCGGCGCTGCAGCCTAAGCAGATCCTCAACGTGCTCCAGGGCGAGGTGTTGAACCAGAAGACCAAGCCCCCGGGGCGCTTCACCAAGGCCAGCTTGATCAAGGAACTGGAACGTCGTGGGATTGGCAGACCCAGCACGTTCTCCGCGATCGTGAAGAACATCACCAGCAAGGGCCTGGTCGTCGAGGAAAAACGCAAGCTGGTCCCGGGACCGCTGGGTGAGACTACCGTCGCCCAGTTGGAAGGCCGGTTCAGCTTCCTGGAGCTGGCTTTCACCAGCACGCTGGAGAAGGACCTGGATCGGATCGCCCGCGGTGAAGACAAGTACGGCCCGGTTGTCGCCAAATTCTACCAGCACCTCCAGGGTGAACTGGAAAGCCTCCGGCAGGCGCCCACGGTCGCGATGGCACCACGCTCGCTAGGCTCTTCATCCACTGCAGACAGCAACCACGTCTGTGGCAAATGCGGCATGCCTCTCGCGCGGCGCCAGAAGCGTGGCGAAGGGGGATATGACTTCTGGAGTTGCACAGGTTTTAAGCAGAATGGCTGTAAGGTCAGCTATCCCCACGCGAAAGGAAGACCTGACCTGAGTAGGCCGCGGGGCATGTAGGGCTTTCAGAACTTAGAAATCTGATTAATGGTATTTTCCCCGACAGGCCGCTAAGCCGACCGACAACCTACCCTTGTCATCGAGCGGCAGGCCTGGTGTAGCGTGAAGGTGGGGGAAATACCATGTGTAAGCTTAAAATCAATAAATCTGGAGAGGAAGCCATAACATGCATGACATTTACATACTTCTCACATGTTTGCTATTACCACCAACAACCAGTGCAACAATAATACTCGCAGCATCTCTGCCAGGCGTGCGCTCCGCAGATGAGTCCCTCTTCACGAAGGCTTTTGGGCTCCACCCAGAAAAAGGGCTTATGGACCATGGATTATTGTGGTTTAGCATACTTACACCCGTACTTTACTTTGTCACCATTGGATATGTTTCATGGGAGCCATATACATTAAGCATGTCAAGTGACGGCTTCGCAAAATTCATATCGATTAGCACTCTTCCGCTAACAATCCTATCGCTCGCCATACCTCTACCAGTATTAGTGTCCCGCTTCCACGCAACCCAGCAAACCGCCACACAGCTCAAAGCCACAAAATTAAAAAACAATATCGATATATTCTACGCTCACAGAAAAGCGATGTTTGAATACTTCGACAGAATTCCGAAAGTAACATTTGAAGGGGCACTTGAATGCGAGTTCAAAGTACATCCTAGGTTACACATCAATGCCTTCAGGGGTTCAAAACCGGAGCAAGGTAGCCCAAGAGTATTTGAAGATTTTTTCGAAAGCGTCGAACAGGACCTCCAGTCCGCCCGCACCATGGCACATCACACGTTGATCGAGACAGACATTACTCGTAGGTTCGCCTTTTATCGAAATGCATGCATATCCCTCTGGGCCATTTCTCAAAAATTGTTGATTGGCGAAATTCTTACTACCACCTCCAATAACAGCTTAGCAATTAAAGAGGTTAATCGGGCAGACCCAAGAGACACCTATGCAATCACCATTGGCCAAACCACAGCAGAGTTTATTGGAACCTATAGAATGTGCCGATCATTCTACAGAATACTTTGTGAATTCACGGGGTACGAATCAAAATTTTTCGAATATATCGACAACGATCATAATGATGATTTTCGAGCCATTGACTCAGGCAAACGATACATAAAGCTCTCTGACAACCCAGTGGAAAATATTCTTGCGTGGGTACGCGAACGTACAGAACTCACAGTGGAACCGGCATGAGTTCCACATCGTAAAACGGTCATAAGATAAATATTTTCTGACAGCCATCACCCATTCAATGCTGTGGATTCCTTGACACTCCTCCTTCATTCCATGACGACGCTTGCCCACTACAGCTTATTCAATGCCGCCGGATTCTCAATTTTCCCTGTTGCAAACTCGTCTGGCTTGACAAGCTGCCCTCTCTCGATGGATCGGATGATGAGGCACTACGAATGACACGGCCACGCCTGCTCAACACCCAACCCGTATTGCTCGAGGGTGCCGTGTTCGACGGCTATGACCTTGGCATCCTCATGCCCTACATCGAAGGCGCAAACAAGGTCATGTTCGCCCGCAGCGGGTTCTTCATTCGTCGCGGCGACCACCCGTTTTGCCGCTACTGGCGAGTACCCAAGGCCAAGCTCCTCGACGAGCTGGACTTGGTGTACCACCAGCTGGTCGAGCTGGCCGGCGATAAGGTCACTGAGTCATGGCACGCATTCCGCCAGAAGATTGAGGCCGCGCTTAGCACGCCACGCAGAGACGCCTTCACCTGGGGAATGATGCTGCGCATTGCGCCGCTGGCCGACGGAGGCGTGCTGTTGTCTGGTGACTACCATCCTGGTGTTGTCGCCGTAGCTCGCCGAATGCGCGGGGTGTTCCTGGGCCGCTCCAGCTCCTGGCGCATCAACGCCACGGCCGAGATACTGCGCAGCAACCTCATCCTGGAGCTGGGCCTGGTCGAGGAGCAGTTCGAAATCCTGGACGTGGTGCAGGAGCTCCTGGGCGATGGTTCTGTCGTGCCGGCAGAAGACATTCCACGCATCAGCCTGGGCGGCGGCCCGCAGGAGTCCTCGGCAACAGCCAGTGGCGAGGAGACCTCCAACGACATCTACCTCGCTGCCGTCTCGCCGATCGAACGCACCGAATTCTCCGATGCCACGATCGCCCAGGCCCTGCTCGGCTACTCGCTGCTCGATCACCAACCAGCTGGCATCGCTCACCTGCTCCAGCGAACCAGCGCGCTGCTGGCTGACGATATGGGCCTCGGCAAGACACGCCAGGCCGTCATCGCGGCTCACATCAGCGCCGCCGGACGCCCGATTCTGGTAGTGACCCTTTCCTCGTTGCTGATCAACTGGCAGCGCGAGGTACTGGCGGTCTACCCCGACGCGACAATCGCCCTGCAGAAGCATGACCCGCGCGCCCAATGGATGCTGATCAATTACGAGCGTCTCGGCGACTACGTGCTACTGGCTGAGCACTACCATGTGCTCGTGGTCGACGAAGCCCACCAATTGAAGGAGCCGACCGCCGAGCGTACTCGCCATGGCTTCGATATCGCGGCGAAGGTGCCGAATCGTTACCTGCTGAGCGGCACGCCCGTGCTCAACCGCGAGACGGAGTTGCATACCCTGCTGCGTCTCTCGGGGCACCCGGTCGGCCAGTTACCACTCAGCGACTTCTGCGAGCGCTTCGCCGGCAGCCCGGAGTTCCGGCAGAACCTAAGGGCGGAGCTGGGCGACTGGATGCTCCGCCGCCGCAAAGACGTTCTGCCAGGGCTCAAAGGCAAGCAACGGCAATTGCTGGCCGTGGCCTTGGGGGGCGAGGAGCGCCGGAAGTACGACAGCATCCGTCTTGAGGACAAACCGATCTTCGCGAGGTTGGGTGCGCTTCGCCATTACCTCGAGCAGGTGAAGGTGCGAGTCGCTATGGACTTGCTCGGCGAGCTGGACTCCGAGGACAAGGTCATCCTGTTCTGCGAGTTTAAACCTACCGTGGAGCGCCTTAAGGAGCTGTGCGATGAGGCCGGTATCGGGAGCGTCACGCTCATCGGCAGCGACTCGCTCACCAAGCGCCAGAAGGCGATCGACAAGTTTCAGGGTAATCCCGACTGCCGGGTATTCATCTGCACCACCCGAGCCGCCGGCACGGGGAACAACCTCACAGCCGCGAACTACGTTTTCTTCCTGGGGCTGCCTTGGACACCAGGTCAGCAGGACCAGGCCGAAGACCGGGCATACCGCAATGGCCAGCTCAGGACGGTGATTGTGAAGATCCCTCTCGTAGAGAACAGCATCGATCAGCAGCTGTGGCAGATGTTGTTGGCAAAACGTCAGGTCAGTCTTGAGCTCATCGAGCCTGAGGAACAACAAGACGCTCTGGCCAAAGCAGTGCTTGCCGCCACGATTACGGACATGAAGGTTTAGAGAAATACCATCGAGCGAATTTTTCATTTCAAGTAGCCCGCCGGCACCTTACCCGGCAACATTCCAACTCCCAAAGGAGCTCAGCCATGAAGTTCAACTCAAGCAATCCTACGACTGACTACAGAAAGAACCTGGTGCTACATGCGCTACTCAAGATCGATGAGTGGAAGACCCTCACCCGTGCGATTTCTTGGCCTCTACATCAAGAAATCAAAAACATGTTTTCCGACAATGACAAGCTGGCCGAAATAGTCAACTCCACTGCTGCCTACTACTTAGACCATGAACCTCTTGTACCGCTTATAATGGTTGAATTTGTTATAGATGAACTAGCAAAGCACCCAATCAGCCATCATGAAATACTGCAGGTCATGAATAGCAAGATTGGGGACACTTTACGACTTCAACCTTGAGCGAGCCATACCTATGAGCCGCTGGCGTTTCCTGTAGAAATTAAAGAACTTTGCACCATCAATATCAATCTTTTTCTGAGTGATAACTGTTGCCGTGTCTGCATCAGCGCCGGGGGGAATTTCGACTATGCGCATCATGATCGACTCCCCTCCACTCATGGAATGTCCGTAAAACAACATACGTATACTCCCTCGCGCACCAGGCTTACGCCTTACATAATGACGCCGCCCAAATGACTTCACTGTAAAACTATCAGACTTCTCAGCCATAGCCGCAGCAATAACATCATTAACTTCACACCCATACAAATCTTTGGATTCCGTCATGTATGCAAACGCATATGGCAGATTATAAAGATTGACAGCCGAATACTCGTGACCGTTATTCTTGGAGAAGTCGTCCAACATTTCTTCGAGCACACCATCCGTCATCTTCACGCCGGTATCCGCCGCAAGCATTGAAACCACAATATCAAAGGCGTTTATTAAAGCCTCTTTGATTTCATCACTTCGCCCTTGCTGAGAAGGTAACCGCCTCTTTAGCTCGTCCATCCTAGTAGGGTTAGCCAAATCGCACAGAGCATAGGCGCGCTCATCATAGCTAGCTACACCATGAACATCCCATTTGTGATGTTTCGCATAAAAGCTACCACTTCGAGTTTCGGTCGCCGTTCGATTTACAAGCCGCACAGGATTCTTACAAGAAGGGCAGACCGCATAGGCCCTTAACTTATTACCAACCTCCTGCACATAAGGCCATTTGCGATTAGTTCGTGAATAGTAGATATCTTCTGTGAGGGAGATGGGCTCATCGGGACTGTCTATCAATGCAAAAACATTCATAAGCACTTGCTCTCGTTTACAACGAGGTCACCGCAGATTAGTGGCCCCATGACACTACAAGCCTACTACAGAAGGCATCGACACGGCAGCCTGGCATACTTCACAGCACCTTCGCCCCTCAGCGAATAGGCTCACTGGGCAGTGAGATCAGCAGTCGTGCAATCTCCCACGCCCAGCCGAACTCAGCGTAAGTCGGTGAGCCCAGCCTGATCCCAGTACGTCGGCAAACCCAGCACTCTCCGTCGAAAACGACGGACTTGATGATCTCGGACACGTCATAAACGTCATCAGGGACAAGTTCCCCGGCCCCATCCAAGATGCCCTGGGTGATCGAATGGTTGCCGCCATTCACCCAGGCGATGTTCAGTGGCCGCATCAGCATAATGTGGTGGCCACCATCCTGTTTGAACTCACCGTTCATGCGTCCTTTCCCGATCTTGCCCAAGTTGTTGAGGATGCTGCTTTCCGACCACATGGTGGGGATCACCATGTCGCTCCCCAGCCTCACAATTGAGTGCACGTCTACAGGCCGGCGGCATTCCCTGCGCAGAAATGCAAGCCAGGTACCTGGCCCAGCATCACCATCCCATAGGCCACCCAATGCGTGCGTCCAGTGCAAAGTCTGAGGCCCCTTGTGCGGAGGTCGTAGCAAGGCTTCCCGCATGTGAATGGCCTGCACCGGCCGGAGCACAATTTTTATAAGGTCTTCCAGCCCGCGCCGATTGTTCGCCGCTTCAAGGCTGATCGCCCACTTCATCAGGTTTTGGAACGCCGCCACTCGACTATCGAGCATCACTACCTCTAGGTGCTTATTTCTGGTGTTGGGCCTAGCTCCTGCCGGGCGTGGTAAGTCAACTGCTCCATCGCATGCGATGAGGCGCGGAAAAATTCTAACTCTGCGCGATATTCATTTCCTGCTGCGCCAGTTTGTACCGGCTGTCACTGTGCCCTCAATCACTACAGGGGGCCTCATGATCAGGCAGTTAACCACTCTCTCGCTCGCCGTACTCGTTGCGGGTTGCGCGATTCAGAAGGCTGAGCAGCCGCCAAAGCCGGCGTTCGATAGCAGCCGTAATCCGGAATGGCTTGGACCAGACCTCTACCCGAACGGGGCAAGTGCGGAGAAAGAGCCAGTGGTGCGGTATGGCCGCTACACCTTGGTGAGCACCCAGCCGGATGCGAGCCAGCGCGACCTCATGGCGCAGATCATCGACGTGACGATTCCGTCGAGAATGACCCCCAGCGTGCGGGACGCCATGCTCTACGTCGTGGACCGGTCGGGTTACGCCCTCTGCCCACCGAGCTCCCAGCACGTCAACATCCTGTACACCCGCCCTCTGCCCGCCGCCCAATACAAGCTCGGCCCGATGACTTTGCGCAACACCCTGCAAGTCCTTGCCGGCCCGGCCTGGCAGGTGAAGGTCGATGAGGTAAACCGTCAGGTGTGCTTCGTGCTGCGCCCAGGCTATCAGTTGCCAGCCCCTTCGGCGCCGGCCAACCAGTTCTACGCCGCCAAGTCGCCTGCTCCACCCGTACCCCACCCAGCAGCCCCCGCTTCGACATCAGGCGTTGTCGTCGCTGCCGTGCCAGCTTCGGCCCCGATCACCACCTCTTCACCCGCTGTAGCAACACCTGCAACAGCGGCCCCTGCGCTCCCCCCAGTGGCACCTGCCAAGGATGGCTCTATTCCAGCTGCGTCACTTAGTGCTGCAGCCAAACTCTCGACGTCACCCGTGACTCCCACATCCAGCGTTCCCAACCAGCTCGAGAAGTCGAAGCCCGCTGCACCAGTCGTCACCGTTGCAGCGCCTACGGCGCCTGTGGTCGAGGTCAAGCCCGCACCGCCTCCCCGGCCGCTGCCTCAGATATGGACGGCCGAAGCTGGATCAACCCTGCGCGAAAGCGTGGAGGCATGGGCCAAGAAAGCCCGGTGGCGAGTGATCTGGGCCCAGGAGGACCTCAACTACCCGATCGAGGCCCCGCTGCGCTTCGAGGGCTCGTTCCAGGAGGCCGTCAAGCAGTTGTTCCCGCTCTACGACAACGCTCCTCGATCCTTTGTGGTCGACGGTAGCGAAGGCTCCCAGAGCGTCTTGTACGTCGCTGAGAGGAAGAAGAAATGATCAAGTCTCCCTGGGCCCGCTGGGCGCTCACCCCGATTGCCCTCGCCATGCTGAGCAGCTGCGCAGTCCAACGTGTCAACGAGTCTTTCGACCGTGCAGAACTGGAT
The DNA here is from genome assembly GCF_009650555.1 of Pseudomonas sp. EMN2. NCBI lineage: Bacteria > Pseudomonadati > Pseudomonadota > Gammaproteobacteria > Pseudomonadales > Pseudomonadaceae > Pseudomonas > Pseudomonas sp. EMN2. The sequence continues at coordinate 19,888 of NZ_VZZR01000023.1, read as the reverse complement.
GGGCGAACGGCTAGCCAATACAACAAGTTCCTGCAGAACCAACAGCCACAGCAGAATCGCGACACGGTCGTGTTCAGCAACAAGCCGTGGGTTTCCACTGAGCCGCTGGTTACCCGGCGCGGGCTTCCGTTTAACCTGGACCGTGACATTGCTTACCGGCCAGCGGGCGCAGTGTCGATTTCAGATGTGGCCCAGCTCATCACCAAGGAAACGGGCCTGCAGGTCATCGTCGCCCCTGATGCACTGAATCCCGGGACCCTCTCATCAAAACCAACTGGAAACGCTGCACGGGGACCAGCTCCGGCCATGCCCGATCCGGATAGCCTGGCTGGCCTTCTGCCAAACGGTATCGCAGGAGCAATGCCTGGCAGCGCGGGGGCCTTTGACCTGGGCCTCAGCAGCGGCGGGATGATCTCCGGCCTGAACTACACCGGTAAGACCTCAGGGCTGCTGAACCAGGCTACCTCCCGACTGGGGCTGTCGTGGCACTACGACCGCGACCTGCAGGGCGTGCGTATCACCTACTTTGGCACCCGCACCTATGACGTCTGGACGTTCGGGGATGAGCTGGAGATCGAGAGCACCGTCAAATCCGGACTGCTCACGTCGACCGGTAGTGGTGACTCGGGTTCTTCGAGCTCATCAGGGGGCGCCTCCGGCGAATCGGGCAGCAACCAGAGCACCAAGTCGACATACAAGACCTCGCTGATGAGCGACATTGAGAGCAACGTCAAGGCCATGCTCAGCGTGCAGCCGCAGGGCCGCCTGTATCTGTCGCGCTCGACTGGGACGCTCACCGTCAGCGACCGGCCGGAAGTCCTCAACCGAATCTCTGCCTACCTGAAAGACACCAACCGCAGCATCACCCGCCAGGTGCTGTTCAACGTGAAGGTCTACGAGGTGAACTTCACCGACAGCGACCAGACCGCTGTCAACTGGAGCGCGGTATACAAGTCCATCTCCGGGAAGTGGGGCTTTGGCCTGAGCAACACCGTGGCCGGCATCAGCACTGAAGCAATCTCGGCAAGCGGCAGCATCCTCGACACCTCCAGTTCCCCATGGGCTGGTTCCAAGGCTGTGGTCCAGGCGCTTTCCGAGCAGGGTCGCGTATCCGAAGTACGTTCGCCATCGGTGACCACGCTGAACCTGCAGCCGGCACCAATCCAGATTGGCAACGTTCAGAGCTATGTTGCATCCAGCTCGACCACCACCACCGCATCAGTGGGCTCAAGCACGTCGCTGACACCGGCGACCATTACCAGCGGCTTCAACATGATGCTGCTGCCCAAGCTCTTGGACAAAGAAAACATGCTGCTGATGATCACCCTCAGCATCAGCAGCAAGCCGATCTTCAAAGACTTCGAGAGCAACGATTCCAAGGTCCAGACCACCGACTACGACACCAAGAACGTCGCGCCGAAGGTTCGACTGCGCAGCGGTGAAACACTGATCCTCACCGGTTTCGATGAGAACGGGGACGATGCCCGCAAGTCCGGGGTAGGCAGTGCCAGCTTCTTCGGTCTGGGGGGCGGCCGGACCCGCTCAACTACGCACAGCGCCCTGGTAGTTCTGGTGACGCCGATCGTCCTTCCGGACAGCCTGTGATGCCGGCACACATGAACACGGAATCCCCAAAACCCACCAGCCGGGTGCAGACCATTCAGGTCCGCGGGCGCGTCTTTGTGACAGGCATGCTCTGGACGCCGCTGGGCAACATGACCAGCTACATGAAGGAAGCGCGTCAGTACGGCCATGAGCACGGCCTGGACATCGTCGCGATCCGTAGGACGTCGCTCATGATCCAAGCGGGCTTCGTTTCCCGCTCCTCTGACGTCCACAAAGGCATGTACTCGCTGGCCGCTACCTTGGCAGGTCAGCTAGGCGACTCGTGGATCGCCGCCTGGGCCGTTGATGCTAACCAGGACCGCTATGCCATCGTCGCTGTGCACGACGGCAGAATCATTCCGGGCTGCGACCTGATCGGCACTGCAGCAGAAGTCCGCAAGCGAGTGTTGCAGCAGCGTGGTCGAGGGATCCAGTTCGAACAAGAATTTCTCCCGACCGAGTTCGCCATGGGTGGCGAGCCCATCGACATCGACGAACTGCTCCAGCCGTCCCGGCTCAAGCGTGAGTATCGATTACGTCCGCTCGTGCTCGGCATGTCCAAAGCTGAACTGGCTCAGCTGCTCCTCGTGGCCTTGCTGATTGGGGGTGGCTTACTGGGCTGGTCGCAATGGAAAGCTCACCAGGCCGAGGTCGCGCGGCAAGCTGCCATCGCTGCCGAGAAGAAGCGCCTCGAGGAGTTGGCCGAGCTGCAGAAGCAGACAGGGACAGAGCAACCTCTCCAGGCGCTGGAACACCCATGGGCGAAACAACCCTCGGTCACCGACTTCGTCGAGGCCTGCAGCCAAGTGATGTACCAGTTGCCTCTGATAATCGAAGGGTGGTCCTTCAACCATGCAGTGTGCAACTGGGACCAGGTCATCGCGAACTACCAGCGTACGGGCAACAGCACCGCGCACGAGCTGGCCGGCGCTGTCGCCAACCGTGGCACTGCTACCCCGGAAATCATCGAGCAAGGCAACGTCGGCAAGCTGAAGTTCGACATCTCTCTCAATGCGGCTGGCGATGATCCCCTGGTCGATGCCAGTGACGCTCTCAACGCTTTGACCAGCTGGTTCCACGGCTTCTCCCAGGAGCCACAGCTGCAGCAGATGCAGGTCGTCATGCCTCAAGAGCCAGCTCTACCCGGCCAAGCCGTACCACCGCCACCGCCGCCGCCTCAGTGGAAGCAGTACCAACTGTCCTACACCTCCGGCGTTTTGCCTTACGACTCCTTCAACGGTGCCCCGACCCAGGGACTGCGCCTGCAGGAGATCAAGACCGAGATCAAGGCCGACCACCTCATTTGGTCAGTCACAGGAGTCCTGTATGCCAAATAACCTCCGCCTGATGTTCCTGTCGCTGTGGCTGCCCATCCTCAGTGCGCAGGCTGTTGCTTCAGATCTCGCCGGTATCAACGTCGGCGAGCTCGGCAAGGTGCAGAGCGAAACCATCCTGTTCAAGGCAAAGGCTGAGCGGGCTCAAGCCGAGCGCGAAGCGACGGCCAAAGCTTCGAGCACACCGCAGTCCACAGCCCCCTTCCCAACTGCCGTTCTTCCATCCGCCATAGGCGTGACCGCGCCCGGGCCACGCCAGTCGGCACTACCGGTGGTGAAAGAAATCAGCGGCTCCGGACAAAAGCTACGGGCAAGGCTGATTTACAGCGGTGGCGGCGAGATCGATGCGAAGCCCGGTAGCGAGTTGCCGGATGATTTTCGTGTCCTGCAAATCACGCTAGACGGGGTGGTCCTGAGCAAGGGAGGAAAGCGATTTCCGCTGGGCTTCGGTAGCCAGGCGGGAATGCTTCAACCGCAAACAAGCCTGCCTGGCCTGAACCCTGGACAACTTTGAGGAGCGTCGACCATGAACGATATTTCCATTGCGCCCGAGGGCCTCGAACCCACCGAATCCCCTCTGACAGCATTGCCAGCAGCGGTATTGACCGCGCCAGGCGGCCCACATCCAATCAGGGATGATCTGCGCCAGATCCTGGCCATGACCGCCGATGGGAAGGTGCACGTCTCTCCACAGCACGTAAGCGATCATTACGTCATGTCCTTCTTGGACCAGCTGGAACACAAGGGCATCGAATTCCAGGTCGTCTCGGCCTCTATGACCGAGATCAAGGCGCTGTATCAGGCCTCAGCGACCACGGGCATGAAAGCACTGGTCGAGACTCAGCGCCAGGCTCAGGTCGTGGAGTTCATGGGTGACGCCCACCGCCGCGGTGCAAGTGATATTCACATCGTCGTTTCGCACGATGTAACCCGCATCAAGTACCGGTTATTCGGTGTCCTGCAGGAGGTCCGCCAAGAGAAGAGCGACGTGGGGCGGGAATTCTGCGCGGCGCTGTACAACAGCATGTGCGATGTCTCTGGCGACTACTACCAACCGCACATCGCGCAGGACGCCCGCGTTAGTCGCAAGTTCGTCGACCAGCTGGGCCTGTATGGGGCTCGAGTAGCAACGCGACCGCTCGTTGACGGACCTCTCATGGTCATGCGCCTGCTGTACGACGACACGTCCAAGCAAAGCTTCGAAGAGCTGGGGTTCCTACCTCAGCAGGTCGAGCATTTCAGAAGGCTGCGCAGCTTTCCTTACGGGCTGAACCTCATCACCGGCCCGACAGGTTCCGGTAAATCGAAGACCCTACAGGTCAACCTCAACGCGCTGTATGACGAGACCGGGGGTTCCAGGCACATCCTTACGCTCGAGCATCCTCCGGAGTATCCGCTTAAAGCCAACCAGTCGCCTATCTACGCCGGTGAGACCTGGGGGGATGGCATTACCAACGCAGTACGGCTTGACCCCGATGTCCTCATGTACGGCGAGCTGCGCGACCTGGCGTCGGCACAGGCTGCATATACCGGTGCCATGACCGGTCACCAGAGCTGGTCAACCCTGCACACCAACAACGCGATCGCTTCCATTCAACGCCTGATCGATATGGGCGTTGCTGATTACCTGGTCACCGACCCGCTGCTGACTACGGGCATCGTGAACCAGTCGTTAGTGCCAGTTCTCTGCCCCGCTTGCCGCATCCCGCTGAGGGAACATACTCACGGCATCAGCAGCGATCTGTTGGCCCGGCTGGAGCAACTGCAGATCGTCGACCAGGTCAACCTGATCGGTGACGGCTGCAACCACTGCAAGAACCTCGGCGTGGTCGATCGGACCGTCATCGCCGAGACACTGCTGACCAACGTAAGGCTCATGGATACGTTCAGCAAACGCGGTGCAAGCGCGGCACGCAGGTACTGGGTCAACGAGATGGGCGGCATCACCAAGATCACCCACGCAATCATGAAAATCACCGAGGGAGCGGTGGACCCGCGCGATGCCGAGCTCTTCGCCGGTCCACTCGACTTCGACAAGCAGCTAATGGAGCAAAGCGATGCTTGAGCTGCTCCGAGACTTCTGGACAGGCGTTCGGGAGGCCGCCCAGGGCTGGGAGGTGACCTTTTATGCCAAGCAATTTGGGAAGAACGAGCGGATCCAGTTCTACGAGAGCCTCATGGGCGTGATCGAGGACGGAATCGCGATCGAAGTAGCACTGGAAACCGTCGCCAAGGCGTTCAGCAACGACGGCAAGACAATGCATCCCGTGTCGGTCATTTGCAGTCAGGTGGCCATGCTCGTGCGCGGTGGTAAATCCCTAGCCGATGCCTGCCGGAGCCACCTGCCTTACGACGAAGCCTCGCTGGTCGAAACCGGCGAGAAGACCGGCAACCTGACAGACGCGTTCCGTGATTGTGTCCGGCTCATCGAGGCGCGCCAACGCATTGCCCGCCTGGTCATTTCCGTCGTAGCGCTTCCCTCTATCACCTGGAGCCTGATGGGGGCGCTGCTGTACGTGATCGCAACCTGGATGGTGCCGTCTATGGCTCAGCGCCAAGACCCCGAGTTGTGGACCGGCATCCCCGGCATCCTGTACGCGCTATCCAACCTGGTCACGCACTACGGACTGCTGATCGTCGCTGTCGTGCTGACCCTGGTCGTGGTGTCATTCGTGACTCTTCCCTACTTCTGTGGGTTGCAGGTACGACCGAATAGCCCGGTATGGAAAACCCAGCTCAGCCTCTTTCTGCAGACTATGAGGATGCGGCTCGAAGGCATCCCCCCGTGGTCGATTTACAAGGTCCTCCACGGCTCGATTTTCTTGCTGAACATGTCTGTGATGCTCCGCGCCGGCGTGGGCCAACTGAACGCCCTCAGCATTCTCAGCCGCAGCGCATCTCCCTGGCTTCGGGAGAGGATCGACGCCATTAACTACGGCGTCAGTTCGGGTAAGGACTTCGGGACCGCGCTCAAGTTAGCCGGGCATCAGTTCCCCGACCCCATGGCCATTCACTTCCTGCAGGTATTGGCCACCCGCCAAAGCTTTGCCGTCTCGATGGAGCGCTTCGCCAACCGGTGGCTCGAGCAGATGCTCAAGCGCGTGGAAACGGCCTCCAAGTCACTTACAGCGCTATCCGCAGTAATCATGGGCCTGCTCATGATCTTCGTGATGGTCGGCATTTTCCAGCTCGCCGTCGACCTGATGGACTCCATCCAACACTAAGCATCCAGCCCAGAGGCAACCCATGACACTTTCTACTCCAAAAAACCAACGCGGCTTCCTGTCCATCGATGGCGTGATGTGGATCATGCTCATCACCATCGCTTTGGGCTTCATCGCCTGGATCGGCTACAAGATGCTCGGCAGCTCCGATGCCGCTGTCGAGCAGAGCAACATCACGACCATCATCACCAACGCCAAAAAGCTCAAGGGATCGACTGGGTACGGCAGCTCGGGGACCAACCTCGTCCCTTCGCTGATCGCAATTGACGGCACCGGCTCCATGGGCGTCTCGGGCAACACCCTGACAAACCAATGGAACGGTGCTGTCACCCTGGTGAGCAACGGCATGACCTTCACCCTCACCGAATCCAATGTGCCCAAGGCCTCCTGCATCACGCTGACGACGAAGATCGCAAAAGACAAGCAGACCACAACCTCGATCAACGGTGGATCGGCAACCAGCGGCGAGGTACTTCCCGCCTCCGCAACAACAAGCTGCTCCAACGACATGAACTCGATTTCCTGGACCACCTACTAAAGGCTGCCGGTGTGAGCTTGATTGCCGATGCTGACTTCGTGGACCTCTACCTTGGCCACGACTTTGCCGATGTGAAGGGGCTGGCCGGCCAGCCCAGAAAAGCCGCCGTCCCACATGAATGGCTGACCGAAATCGAGGAGCTCAGAGCACGCTGTCTGCATCAGTTCGAGACGACACGCGAGCCCGAGTTCGCCCTGGTGTTGGAGGAGCGCGTGCTCCTGCGTGTGACGTACATCCTCGATGTCTTCACCAAGCCATTTTTTGTTCTGAACCGCTCCAGAGCGACCATCATCCCTCTCGAGGATCTTGGGTTGCCGGACCATATCTACGAGTGCTTGCTCGCAGAAGAAACCAGGGGGTTGGTGTACTTCGTCGGTGAGATGGGCACCGGCAAGACCAGCAGTGCAGCCTCAGCAGTCAAGGCACGCCTGACATCACGCGGCGGCCTTGGCCTGACGGTAGAGGATCCGCCAGAAACGCTACTGCAGGGCGAACATGGCGCTGGGCGCTGCATCCAGTTGCCGGTTTCCCGCGTCCAGGGCGGTTACTCAGAAACGCTGATACGCGCGCTCCGTACCCGCGCCGATCTCATCCTGGTCGGCGAGGTGAGGGACACCGCCACCGCCGCTGAAGTCATTAAGGCCTCGATCAACGGCCATCTCATCTTCTCCACAGGTCACGGCGGCGGCATCGGAAGCGCCATCCAGCGTCTGGCTGTGCTCGCTGAGCCCATCATGCCGAATGCCATGGAGGTGCTCTCACAGGGGCTCACGGCGGTGATTCACCAAACCCTCCTGCGCCCGGATCACGCCCAGCCGCGGCTCACACTCCAGACCCTGCTGCTCACCCAGGATGACGCTCCATCCATCCGCGAAAAGATCCGCAGCGGGCACCTTCAGATGATCGAGCAAGACATCGTCACCCAATCGAACAGGAGTCTCTGGCATGGCCAGTAAACGCGGGCAAGCTGGCTTTTTCACCATTGACGCGCTGTTCGGCCTGATCGCGTTAGCCATCCTGCTCTCCCTCGCAGGCTGGTGGATGATCAACTACGGCAACCAGCAGGACTACCGGATCGCTGCCGAGCACCAAAGGACCGTCGCCGACGCCTTCTCAAAGTACCTGAAGGACAACTACGCCGTAGTGCTCACCAACGCCGGTCCGACCACACCGGTCCAGGTCACCGTCGACATGCTGCAGAACACCAAATATCTGCCGGCAGGCTTCAGCTCAACCAATGGCTTCGGCCAGACCGTTGTTGGCCTGGCCAGGCGCCTGAGCGCCAACCAGCTGGAGGCAATCGCGGTCACCACTGGTGGGCAGATCATTCCCGAACTCGGAATCCGTACGATCGCTGAGCACCTCGGCGCCCCGGGTGGTTTCGTTTCCGTGTTCAATCCTGGAGTGATCCAGGGTGTGCGTGGAGGTTGGGAGGTCGCCCTGAGCAACTACGGCATCAACCCTGGGCCGGGGCACACCGCGAGCGCGCTGTTCCTCATGGACGGTGACCTGGCCAATGATTACCTCTACCGCAATGCGGTGCCAGGTCATCCGGAATACAACCGGATGAACACCGACATCGACATGGGCGGGAATGATATTAACAACGCGCGCAACATCACTGCCACGAAAGACATCACTAGCAAAGATGGTTGGTTCAAGAGCCAGAATGATACAGGCTGGATCAACGAAAAATGGGGCGGCGGCCTTTATCAGTCCGATGCAGATTGGGTTCGTGTTTATAACGACAAGGGGCTCACTGCTGGCAAGCTCTTTTCTCCTGGAACCATCTCTTCCACCGGAAGACTGACAACCAACGAATACCTTTCAATCGGTGGCCGAGGTGCGGAAGGAGGTGCTTGCACCGACCTGACTCTCATGGCGAAGACCACAACCGGAATGCTCCTTTCCTGCGAAAACTATAAATGGACAGCGGCCAAAGCTAAGTTTCCGGAATATATAACTGGGTCCTGTCAATCACCTGGTGGCTGGGCATCGACCCAGTGCTACCTCGCCGATTTGTCGTGGGTAACCTGCAACTTATCAGGTGCAAATGCCGTGGGCCAGGACGAGGTAGGCCGCGTCATCCGTCAATCAAACGGTTGGTACTTGATCACTTCGCGTTTGTCTTGGGCAGGCCTCTTCTACTGGCAGTGCCAACGATAAGACACCAAAAACTATTGGGGCTAACACGAATGAAAGACCATTTAGAAAACAATACGCAGTACACCCTCGACGAACTGGTGACCTGGTTCTCTGCACGCAGCAGGATTTGCAGCACCAAACTTTGGCCGGCTGCACTTAAAGGCGAAACCGTCTTTGAGGTTGGCGACTACACATACCGATTCACCCACATCAAAAATGACATCTACTTGCTGCATGCAGTTGAGTCAAACAGCCTTATCAACCCCCACCAGGCATTTAATGTCAAAAAGATGGTCGCCTACATTTTGATTCTAGGGGCAGTCGCGACCATCGCTGTGAGCCTCTGGGCCAATTTATAAGACCACTGCGCAGAGCCCGATGAAATGTATATTTATTGGTTAGTGCTGGTCATGCTTCTCGGCGCTTCTGCACTCTTTTCCCAGGCGCAGTACAACGAACAGTCAGTATCCGAGCAATCCACCCTCGACGCGATCAGTCGAAGCATGTTGGTCTATCGCTCGGCCGCAGCGGAGTATGCGTGGGCCAATCCCGGCTTTGTTGGCGTTCCTCCGGAGACTGCCCTGAGTCTGCCAGACTGGTACAGCAAACAGAGCGGGATCACCGCCTATGTTGCGTCGGGGGTGTCCTACACCTACATCACCGGCCCGATCCCCGCTGGCTTGTCCGCTGCACTGACCGCGCGAACCGAGTCCACGACCGTTGGTGTGAAACGATCTGGCCATCTGTACTCACCGAAAGGGGGGGACATGGCCATCCCGATTCCAGCCCCGGTGCCCGAAGGCGCGGTCGTTGCGGTCTACTGACCCCGCCGCTCTAAAATACCCGCGAGCCTTGCATCCCGGCCCTGCTACGACCCATAATGACATCAGTATTCGGTTTAACCCCGCTGGCTACTGACGGTCATCAGTAGCGCCCAGGTGTTGTGGTCCGCCTCAATACCAAACCGTAAGCACGCTATAGCTCCGGGAAGGGCGTGCGGATCTGGTTGAATACTCTCCCTGTGTCTCCCTGCTCTCTCTAGTTGCGCAGCCGTCTAACTCGTGATGATCGAGTCCACAGGCACATAGAGTTTCAAGAGGTTCGGTGCTTCTTTGCTCCAAGGGTCACCTGGTAATGTGACCCCTCTCTTTTCCCTCCCTTTGGGTAGCCTGATGGACTTGTCACAGGTCCATCAGGCTACCCAATGGGTACACTCCCCCTGCCGGTGGCCCGCCGGCGACAAGCCGGGCTCCTTTTGTGCGCGGATGCGTGCCTCATGTTTGCTGGCCAAGCCACGAGAATGGCCGGGTGATGAAAATCGAGACGATCAATGCCCAGGGATCGACGATTTCGACACAGGTGGCTCCTTCAACATTTTTTCAAAACACGGCGGAAGCAGCTTTAGACCGCTGCTTTCGCCGGCTTTCTCCCTCCCCCATCTCCTTTCCATCCCCCCTCCCGCTTGACACAACTCCCCCCCGCTCCGATGATTAGGCCGTGATCTGCTGACGTTGTCAGCAACATGCCCATGCAGCTCGGATCCGTAATGCTGCAGCACGCGGTTTGTGCGATCCGCCAAGCCCAAGGTCGTTTAGCTTCTGGTAGCACGACCGATCGACCTCCGTCGATAGAAGCTCATTCCGCAACCCCAGCGGGGAATACACTTCCCCGACAGGGCCAGTGTTTCTCCGCATTTCATAATCGCAGGAGAAACACCATGACCGCACTGTCCGCACCTTCGACCGGCTTTCGTTTTGGCTACGCGCTCGGCACCCTCACCCGAGAGTTCCTGCGCGCCTTGAAACGCCCATCTCCCTCTGTCCCAGCTCAGGCCCAGCCTGCAGTTCGGTTTGCGAGCATAGCTCCCACCCGCAATGACTGGGATGAGCTCTCACGGGTCCCTACGTTTGTTCGCCGTGGCGCTGATCTGAACCAGTGGTTCGACGCCAACACCAAGCCGGTACCACCGACCAAGCGCCGCACCCGTCAGCCCAAGCAGCCCACGCGCAAAGCACCGCTGCGAATGGGTCCGCTGGATGAGCTCATAGCTCCGATCGCATCGATCTAACCTTCTCCCACCTCACCCCGTGCCAGGCACCCCACCTGGCAAGGTGAGGGCCTGGCGATTGAAGGAACGCCATGGCATCAAAAAAACGCGCCGCTGTAGCGGACGACCTTCGCAAGATCGGGACGACTGCCGTCGCCGCCGCCCTCGTAGGTATCTTCCTCAGCACTAGCCGTCTCCTGACAGCTTTCGCCCTCGTGGTAGGTGTTGTAATCTGGATCACAGGCATCTACCTCACCCCGGAGGAATGACATGAGCCAAACCACATTCGGCATCCTCATGCTCACTGCCCTGCTTTTCATCTGCGGCGGCATGGCTGTATGGGCTGATTGGCCTAACATCAAACGTCGGTGCCAGAAGATTCTTCGCGCACATTGATCATCGATTTTCCCTCCTTAACCCTCCTGCTGGAGGGTTTTTTCTTCCAGAGCTTGACAATACCTTTCTCCGTTTCCATCCTTGTCACCGTGAGCTGCTGACGTTGTCAGTAACCCAAGCCCGAGCAGTCATGATCTGAAAGACTGCTACACCCATTGCGGTGTTGATCTCCCCAAAATCGCCCAGCTTCCGGAAGCGCGATTGATCAATCTCTCGATTGATGGAAGCCTACCCAACTTGCTGCATCCCAACCCACGCGGGGAATACTTTCCCCCATGGGCGAAGTGTTTCTCCGCTTTCGCTATTGAAGATGGAGAATCACCATGAGCAACCAATCCAACGAATCCAAATTCTTCGACCTGCACACCACTGGCATCGGCTACCTCAACCGTATCCGCACTGTCACTCCCCGCAAGGGAAAACCCTTCACCTGCGTCACCATTGCCGCTTTGCACGGCTCGATGGATAAAGCCGAGTACTCCTACATCGACTGCAATGTCGTCGGTGCCGATGCAGAAACGCTGATCAAGCGTTGCCAGAAAGCCGTCGATGAGAAAAAGAAGGTGCTGGTTTCCTTCAAGATCGGCGACATCTGGGCTGATGCGTTCACTTTTGAGAAAGGCGAGAAAGCCGGCAAACCAGGCGCAAGCCTCAAAGGTCGCTTGCTGTTCATCGGCTGGATCAAGGTGGACAAAGAACTGGTTTACGAGGCCAAGCCGAAAGGCGCCCCTGCCCAAGCCAGTGATCAGCCTGCACCGGAAGCCAATCAGCTGGTTGATCAGGCCCAACCTGATGCGGTTCAATCTGCTGACATCGCTCAACCTGTAGCAGTGGTACTCGCTGACCAAGCTCAACCTGACGCAGTGCAACATGCTGACCAGGTTCAACCTGATGCCGTTCAGTTCGCTGACCAAGATCTCACCGATGTCGGTCACGATCTTCCTGAGCAGGCCAATCAGGCTGCTTAACCCCCTCAAGGCGCCCTCTGGGCGCCTTTGTTCATTGCCAGGAGGCAAACATGAAAACCCTGTTCGTTCTGAACCTGCTGCTCCTCATCGCCGCCCTCGTCCTGGGCGACATCGTATTCGGTGCATGCGCCCTCATCGGCCTGAGCGGTTTCGGGCTGTACGTGACCAACAAACGCAAGACCACTTCAGTCAACGTTGCGCTGACCCACTGATCACAACAAATTGCTTCCAACCCGACTGGGGACACCGATCCCCTGCGGGAGCTGATGTCCTTCAATGGAGAGACATCATGCTTCTTCTAAACTTCGAGCGTAACTTCGAACTCCTCTACGTACCTCTTGAGTTCCCCGACCTGGAAGGCTCTGTTCATTTCTCGTCAGTCCTTTCAGCGTTTGTGTGGCTGAATGAGAATAAAGCCCGAGTATTAGCCTGGGAACTACGTGACACACTCACAGACGGCATCGCTGTAACCATCGATCAGACATATGCCATCGAACTGTAACAGCCGAACACCATTCGGCTGAGCTTATAAACCTTATCGGGTACATCACCCGAGCGGGTTGGTGACCCCTCAACGGAGAATCACCATGTCCAACGCGACCCAAGTTTTCCACGGCGTTCTGTTCGTCAATCACCCTCTCATCCCGCGCGCCTTTCTCCGGATCGACGTCCTCGAGCAGCTATTCGCGGAGATGATCACAACCATCGTGGCAACCGTCCCGTATCCCGCCAATCGGTACCGGCACGTCCACACCTTGACCGAGTTGCAAGCAAAAGCCGCAAGTTTCTCGTTCCCCCACGATGAGTTGTTCAGGCGTGAAGCGGAACGGAAAGGCTACAAGCTCAACAGCAAGGACTACTGCGCGGCGCTGGTAGCGGCTGCTGCTGCCGATCAACAGCGGATTGCAGAAGGCATTCCGTTCTAAGCGGCTCCCCACCACTCTCCTCCAGCCTGAAGGGTTCGCCCTTCAGGAGGAGCACCAGCTAAGTAAGGCCCGGCCGCCAGGCCAACGAATTCTGAATTGGTTCACTGTCGTTGACAGTGCCTCCCGGAGCCAGGGTTTAAGGCTCCAGCGCGTTGCGCTAACCCACCCAAGATCGCCGAGCACTCGGTAGCGCGATCGCATCACCAAGTGATGGAGTGCCCTCTACATTACCTACCTGCGGGGATCTCATCCTCGCGGACGAGGCCTCGTCTATCTGGAGACCTCACATGTCCTTATCTTCCGCCTCGAGCGAGGCATACCTCACCCTCCCAGTAGTCCTGGACAACCCGGCTTGGATGCGGGCGGTCTATCTCGAGAACCCCATGCGGGTGGCCGAGATGAGCCAACGCCTTGCCACTGTCGTTCAGACGGCGTGGCAGGAGCTCAAGCAGCAGCCTCAGGCCACTGCTCTTTCCTTCGGCGTGTACACGAAGCGCCACACTGGCCGCGACCGTGACTGGGTTGCCCTCGCTTTGCGAGTCGTCACACCCGAGAACGAGCCTGCCTACATCCAGATCCAGCTGCAGCCCGCTACAGCCCCCGCCTGACACAGCCATTTTTACCCACCCAGAGGGGTCACCCTCTGGGGTGGCGTCTCTCAACCAGGAGCACGCCACATGGCACAATTACCCAACCCCTTCCACATCGCTGCCGGCGATTACTCTCAACCCCATCCCAGCTGCAGCCGAGCTTTCGAGATCGCCTCAGCGCACCTGCCCGAGGAAGACTGGGCGGACCTGCAATCACTCGCCGAGGATGCTGATACAGCGTTGCTTCACTTCGAGTGCTTCACGCTGCCCGACAGTGACGCCATCGGCTTCAAAATTCTCAGCGCGCCCTGGACCGACCAACATCTGGGGCAGCACTGGGGGTACGACCTGTCGACCCTTCAAGCTCTGCAAGCCGCCGAGGGCTTCAGCGAGGAGACCATCCGAGTGCTCACTCTTGCCGCTCAGGCTGACGTGAGGTTCCTGGTCATCGACCCCAACAGCAACGTTCTCAACGGTCTGCCTCTTTTCGACTGCTGATCACCTTCCACCCTCGCGGGGAACACCCGCTGGTGTTCCCCATGCATTACGGGGAGCGCACATGATCTCCATCACCGGCCAGTTGGCCATCCGCACCATCTCCGGCCGACTTGGGCTCTTCAATGTCGGCCGCCTCAGTACCTCGATCGGTGAGTTCACCATCAAGGATGCTCTCCTGGATCAGTACCAGGAGGGTAAATACCGAGGTGACTTCGCGATCAAGCAGATTCGACCCTCGTACTACTCGCACGGCGGTCGACTCGTTGTTGAGATCAGGGCTGAACTTGAGGGCATGACCCTGGAGGATGTCACAGGCCTCAGTCGCGAGGACGAAGAACACCTGCCAACAAACGTCCCTGACCCTCTTGAAGAGGACGGGCCACCATCCTCACCGGTACCGCCACGTCGGAAATCAAGTACGCCGGCGCGACAGCCCCAAACTGATGCCTTCGCCTCGGATGAGCCCTTCGGGATGAGTCCACCGGTGCCACCGAACACCAATGACATCGATGCCGAGCTGTTTGGCACGGTGTGGCCATTGAGCGAAACCGTGAGGCTCGACACCACCGTAGACCGACAACGGCTACGCGCCCAATGCACGCGGCTGGACCAGCTCGGCTTCACCATGGACTTCAAAACTCAAACCTGGACCAGGACCTCGCCTTAGAGCGACCAGTCAAGCCACGGCAGCAGTCAACCTCAACTACATACCCTGAGGGGCCTCCTCGGGGGCTCCATTTTCTACCTGGAGCACCACCATGAACGCCATGTTCAGCAACTTGAGCAAACAAACCCTCGCCAACATCGAGGACCAGCTGTCCAACAACGAAGTGTCGACTGACGAGGAGCTCGTCGACCTCTTCATCGAAGAGTTGGAACTCACACTGGACCAGGCTGAGGCTGCTATACGTCTCCGCGACCAGTACCGAATCCAAATATTCCTCGAGGGTCACGGGCCGCTGCACCAACAAGACAGCGTGGCTTTCGATCCAGCCACCAGGACCTTCAACTAACCACCAGACCACCCCGGGGGGCGTTTCCGCCCTCTGGGACGGACGCCTCCATAATGGAGGCCATCATGCACCCATCCCCCCTGTTCCAGATCGAGGAATGCCCAGACCTGTACGTCGACGCATGCGTGTGCGATGAGCAGCGCAACCTGGTGTTCATGTCGGCCTGGGGCCGTGATACCGCCCTGCAGGAGTTTCTGGCCAGGCTCACGCTTGGCCGGGAAGATAACGGCCTCGAGCAGTTTCACATTCTCGTCGACGGGCGGAGCATCCCCGTCTTCCCCAACCAGGACCAGCTGGAAAAGCGCACCACACGGCAGTTCCGCGGGACTTTGTTCGGCAGCATGTTGCACCTCTGGCTGTTCGATCGACGCGCCTCGGTGCCCGACCAAGCCAATCACTTCGCCTTCGCCCTCCTGGAGCGCAATGAAGCCCCACACCATCGGCTCTGGCCGCTGGTGATCGAGACCTGCCCGCTTCCCCTTCTCTCCCACTGGCGCGAGCCCGTGATGGAAGTCCTCACCCAGCACCAGATGCTGATCGCCCTCCCTGGAGCGATCGGCAATGTCTGCGCCTGGCGACTCGCCATGAAGCTCGAGGTACTCGAGCCTGCTCTCGGAGAGCTGATTCGCCAGGGCGTACTCACCACTGAAGCTCAGGCGCCTGCCTGAGCTCATCCACCAACTCAAAGGACGCCCTATGGCCCTCATGTTTCCGCGCCTTGCGCGCAACTTTGCCCGCAACGGCTACTACCCCACCGATGAAATCACGCTTGAACGCACGCTGCTGGCACTCACTCCCGCCGCTTCGGGCAGGATGAGGATCTGCGACCCCTGTGCCGGTGAGGGTGTTGCCCTTGCTGAAGCGGCTCACTTCCTGGGCCGCGACCAGGTCCAAGCGTTCGCCGTCGAGTACGATCGCGAACGCGCGGATCACGCGCGTGGTCTGCTCGACCGGGTGCTGCACAGCGACTTGTTCGACACCTTGATCAGCCGCCAGTCGTTCGGCTTGCTCTGGCTCAACCCACCTTACGGTGACCTGGTCGCGGATCACTCCGGTGCATCCCAGTACCAAGGCAGCGGCCGCCGGCGCCTGGAGAAAGCCTTTTATCAGCGCTGCCTCCCGCTTCTGCAGTACGGCGGCCTGATGGTGCTCATCGTCCCTCACTACGTGCTGGACGATGAGTTGACCGGATGGCTGAGCAATCACTTCGCCGACCTACGCGTGTACGGTGCTGCAGACCCCACCTTCAAACAGGTGGTGATCTTCGGCATCCGTGTACGCCGGCAGGACCTGGCCCGGGCTTCCACCAACCAGGTGAGGGCTCGTCTGCAGTCGATCGGTGCCGGGCAGGAACAGGCCGAGGAGATCCCGGCCATCTGGCCATGGGAGCCGTACCTCGTCCCGTCAGTTGCTAGCGATCTGGAGCACTTCTACCGCATTACCCTGGAGCCGGAGCAATTCGCCGCCGAGATTCTGCGGTTGCGAGGTCTCTGGCCCGACTTCAACTTGCACTTCGGGCAAGCCGGCCTTCAACCCCGAGCCCCTGTTCGCGAGCTTTCTCGCTGGCACCTCGCTCTGGCCCTCGCCGCCGGCGCAATTTCCGGTGTTGTACGTTCGAAGTCGGGGCGGGTCTTGGTCGTGAAGGGTGATACCTACAAGGACAAGGTGCGCAAGACCGAATTCACCGAGGATGAGAAAGGCAACGTCTCAGAAGTCAGAATCCTCACAGACCGGTTCATTCCGATCATCCGCGCCTGGGAAATGACGCCCTCCTCGGGGAACCACGGCCAGGTGCTGATCATCAGCTCCTCGCCTGCGAGCATCGACGAAGCGCCTGCATCTGATGAGCCAGTTGCAACGTCACTGTTCAACCCGGGGCAGATCAGGATGAGCGCCGCTGTCAGCCATCTGGTCGAGACCGGGCAGCTCAACCCTACTCCCGCCCTGAAACGCCATCTAGCTGGCGACTGGGGCGAGCTATGCGATGACGATCGAGCCTCCAATCAGCTTGCGCTTACCCACGGAGACCGTTTGTTCTCAGGCTACGACATCGACGCGGGCGACGAGTCCAGGCTCTGGATCATCACCGAAGCCGACCGCAGCTCGACCACCCTGCTGCTTCCCAGCGACTACTGACCCACGCTGCAACGGCGACAACCCCACACCGACCCACAGGGTATGCCCATACCCGCCGGGGTTTGTGCATGCCCTGCTTTCCCTGCAGGAGATGCACATGAACGCACTGACCCAAGCAGCCGCCTCGGCCAACTCCCCACTGAATATCAACCTGACGGACTTCATCGACGAGTTCGGCGATGAGCTCCTGGAGTCGCTCAACCGCTCCAACCCTCCGGTTTATACCGGCAGCATCAACGAACAGCGCCAGGCCGTGATGGCAAGTCTCAAGCGCACGCCATTTGTGGCGCAAGCTGAGGTTGTCCAAGCCATCACGGCGCTTCTGCTCGATCGCAACGAGCAAGCTGCGATCATCAACGCCGAGATGGGTACCGGGAAGACGATGATGGCCATCGCAGTCGCTGCCGTGCTCCACGCGGCAGGTTACCGTCGAACCCTCGTCATCTCACCACCCCACCTGGTCTACAAGTGGCGGCGCGAGATCCTGGAGACCACGCCAGGCGCCCGCGTCTGGGTTCTCAACGGCCCCGACACGTTGGTCAAGCTGCTTAAGCTGCGTGACCAATCGGGGCAAACCTATGACGGCCGGCCGGAGTTCTTCATCCTCGGCCGCGTCAGGATGCGGATGGGTTTCCACTGGCGACTCGCCTGCTGGAAGCGGCGTACTGCAGGTGGCCAACTGCTGGCGGCATGTCCAGATTGTGGCCAGGTCCTCAAGGACCTGGAAGGCAACCTGGTCACCGTGGACGAGTTCGAGCGCGGTGATCGCCGTCGTAACTGCACCGTCTGTAACGCTGCCCTCTGGACACTTATGCGCCCAGGCAAGGCCGATGGTGGCGACCGACGCTCGACAATCCTTAAATCGATGTGCCGGATACCGACGATCGGCCCGGTTCGGGCGGAACGGCTGCTGAACGACTTCGGCGAGGACTTCCTGGCCTCGATGCTGGTCGACAACGTTTCTGAGTTCATCAACCTGATGGACGCGAAAGGTGACTTCGTCTTCAGTGACCGCCAGGCCAAGCGCATGGAGCGGGCGATGGCCAACATCGAGTTCGGATTCGGCGAAGGCGGCTACCAGCCGACAGAGTTCATCAAGCGCTACCTACCCGATGGCTTCTTCGACCTGCTGGTTGTCGACGAAGGGCATGAGTACAAGAACAGCGGTTCGGCCCAGGGCCAGGCCATGGGGGTGTTGGCCGCGAAGGCGCGTAAAACAGTGCTCCTCACCGGGACCTTGATGGGCGGCTACGCCGACGACCTGTTCTACCTCCTGTTCCGCATTCTCACCCAGCGCATGATCGAGGACGGCTACCGACCCAACGCACGCGGCAGTATGGCTCCTGCAGCCATGTCGTTCATGCGCGATCACGGAGTCCTCAAGGACATCTACACCGAGCGCGATGGCGATTCGCACAAGACCGCTAAGGGTAAGAAGCTGTCGGTACGCACCGTGAAGGCCCCAGGCTTCGGCCCTAAAGGCATCCACCGGTTCGTGCTGCCATTCACCGTGTTCCTGAAGCTCAAGGATATCGGTGGCAACGTGCTGCCCAGCTACCAGGAGGAGTTCATTGACGTGCCCATGGCGCCGGAGCAGGCCTCGGCCTACCAGCGCTTGGCGGCCACGTTGACCGCTGAGCTCCGCCAGGCCCTGGCCCGGAGAGACACCACCCTTCTGGGAGTAGTGCTCAATGTGCTACTGGCCTGGCCGGACTGCTGCTTCCGATCGGAGATGGTCAAACATCCGCGCACCCGAGACACGCTGGCCTTTGTGCCGGCGCTCTTCGGCGACGATGAACTGATGCCCAAGGAGCAGGCGCTGCTGAACCTGTGCCTCGAGGAGAAAGCGAAAGGCCGCAAGGTCCTTGCATATACCGTCTACAGCGGGACGCGCGACACCACGTCCAGGCTGAAGAAGGTCCTCGAGCAGGCAGGCCTCCGCGTTGCGGTACTGCGAGCCACGGTTGAAACGGCTCGGCGCGAGGACTGGATCCTCGACCAGGTCGACCGCGGTGTCGACGTGCTGCTCACCAACCCGGAGCTGGTTAAGACCGGGCTGGACCTGCTGGACTTCCCAACCATCGCGTTCCTGCAGACGGGGTACAACGTGTACACCCTACAGCAAGCCGCACGGCGGTCGTGGCGGATCGGGCAGAAACATCCTGTCCGTGTGGTTTTCTTAGGCTACGTCGGCAGCTCGCAGATCACCTGCCTGCAGCTGATGGCCAAGAAAATCGCAGTGGCGCAGAGCACTTCGGGCGATGTGCCTGATTCCGGGCTGGACTCGTTGAACCAGGACGTAGATACATTCGAGATGGCGCTCGCGCGACAACTTTCTGCTGCATAATCCAAGGCCACCTTCCGGTGGCCTCTTAACTTCCAGTGTTCTATCTCAAAAACAAGTTTCCCATTTGAGCTACGCTTTGTTGGTCAAACAGGATGCGGGGTGGAGCGATGAATCCTCAAGA
>NZ_VZZR01000022.1:0-90189 GCF_009650555.1 Pseudomonas sp. EMN2 | reverse complement strand
GGCGCTCGATCTGAAAGACACAGCAGGAATCACGACGAACACCCATGAATTTCCCGTCATGCGCCCATTTGAGAAACGATTTCGTTTACCATTGTTTCCAAATATGTAGCCGTAAGCGAGGAAGTACCCGCATGACGATCCGCCCGCAACCGCTGATGCGCACCCTGGCCGCTGCAGTGCTGAGCCTGGTGATCGGCGCTCCGGCCGCCCTGGCAGACGCCCCGGCCAGCCTGACCATGTACAACGGTCAGCACAAGGAAATCGGCGAGGCCATTGCCAAGGCCTACGAGGCCAAGACCGGCATCCACATCAATATCCGCAAAGGCAGCAGCAACCAGCTGGCCAGCCAGATCATCGAGGAAGGCGACCGCTCGCCCGCTGACATCATCTATACCGAAGAGTCGCCACCGCTGAACAACCTGGGCGAACTGGGCCTGCTGGCGAAGATCGACGACGCCACCCTGAACATGCTGCCCAAGGAATACGTGGGCGCCAATGGCACCTGGATGGGCGTCACTGCCCGCACCCGCGTGGTGGTGTACAACCCGAAGAAGGTCGACGAGAAAGACCTGCCCACCACCGTGATGGACTTCGCCGACCCTGAATGGGAAGGCCGGGTTGGTTACGTACCCACCAGCGGCGCATTCCAGGAACAGGCCGTGGCCATCCTCAAGATGCACGGGCGCGAAGCCACCGAGGAATGGCTGACCGGCTTGAAAGCGTTCGGCAAGACCTACACCAACAACATGGTTGCCCTGAAGGCCGTGGAAAAAGGCGAAGTCGCCGCCGTGCTGGTGAACAACTACTACTGGTACGCCCTGGAGCGCGAGCGCGGCAAGCTCGACTCCAAGCTCTACTACCTGGCCGATGGCGACGCCGGCAACCTGGTGACCATCTCCGGCGCTGCCGCGGTGAAAGCCAGCAAGCACCCGAAAGAAGCCCAGGCCCTGCTGAACTGGATGGCCAGCGAAGAAGGCCAGCGTGTGATCACCCAGACCACCGCCGAATACCCGCTGCACAAGGGCATGGTCTCGGACCGTGGCCTGAAGCCATTCGAGGAACTGCGCCCGCCGAAGATCTCGCCGGCCGACCTGGGCAATGCCGAGGAAGCCATCGAACTCGAGCGTGAGGTTGGTCTGCTCTGATGACCGCCGCCCTGCCCTCGCCCGCCCTCTCCCGCTTCGTCCCCAAGCGCAAGCGCCCGTCTGTCTGGGTGCTGCTGCCGGTGCTGTTCCTGGTGGCGATGAGCCTGCTGCCGCTGCTGTATGTCGGGCTCAAGGCCTGGGAAGCCGGCGCGCACGAGGCCCTGCGCCTGCTCTGGCGCCCGTTCGTCTGGGGCCTGCTGCGCAACACCCTGCTGCTGATGGCCGGCGTCACCGCGCTATGCCTGGTGGTGGGCGTGGCCCTGGCCTGGCTGCTGGAGCGCAGCGACCTGCCGGGCCGGCGCCTGTGGGGCGTGGTGCTGTGCCTGCCGTTCGCCGTGCCGTCGTTCGTCAGCAGCTTCACCTGGGTGTCGCTGAGTTCGGACTTCGAAGGGCTGGGCGGGGCGATCCTGGTGATGGCGCTGTCCAAATACCCGCTGGTGTTCCTGCCGGTGGCCGCCACCCTGCGCAACCTCGACACCGCGCTGGAAGAATCGGCGCGCACCCTGGGCTGCAGCCGCTGGGGCGTGTTCCGCAAGATCACTCTGCCACTGCTCTGGCCGTCGATGCTGGGCGGCGCCTTGCTGATCGCCCTGCACATGCTGGTGGAGTTCGGCGCCCTGTCGATTCTTGGCCTGCAGACCTTCACCACGGCGATCTACCAGCAGTTCGAACTGGAATTCAGCAACGCCAACGCCGCCATGCTTTCGGCAGTGCTGCTGGCGCTGTGCCTGGTGATGCTCTGGCTGGAGCTGCGGGTGCGCGGCAAGGCCCGCCATGTGCGGATCGGCCAGGGCGTGGCACGCCGCGCCCAACCGGTCAACCTGCGTGGCTGGATGCCACTGGGGCAACTGCTGTGCCTGGCGCTTGCGGTGCTGGGCAGCGGCATTCCACTGGCCATGCTCGGCTACTGGCTGAGTGTCGGCTCGTCGGCGGCCTTCCCAGTGGCGGCCATCGGCAAGGCACTGGCCACCTCGTTGTCAGTGTCGCTGGGCGGCGCAGGATTCTGCGTGCTGCTGGCATTGCCGATCAGCTTCCTGGTGGTGCGCTACAAGGGTCGCCTGGCGATCTGGGCCGAACGCCTGCCGTACCTGCTGCACGCCCTGCCGGGCCTGGTGATCGCACTGACCCTGGTGTTCTTCGCCCTGCACTACGTGCCGGCGCTGTACCAGACCACTGCCCTGCTGATCCTGGCCTATGCCCTGCTGTTCCTGCCACTGGCCCAATCGCCGGTGCGCACGGCGCTGAACAAGGCTTCGCCGACGCTGGAAGAGGCGGCGCGCACGCTGGGTGCAAGCAGCTTCGCGGCGTTCTGCCGGGTGACCCTGCCGATCATCTTCCCGGCCATGGCGGCGGCGTTTGCGCTGGTGTTCCTGGATGCGATGAAGGAGCTGACCGCAACCTTGCTGCTCAGCCCGACCGGGATGACCACACTGGCAACCGAGGTGTGGGCGCATACCGCCAACGTCGAGTTTGCGGCGGCGGCGCCTTATGCGGCGCTGTTGATCGTGGTGTCGGGGTTGCCGGTGTATCTGCTGACTACGCGGATGTATCTGAACAAGGCTTGAGGCCCTATCGCGGGGCAAGCCCGCTCCCACGGAGCCGGTGTATCTGCTGAATATGCGGATGTATCTGAACAAGGCATAAGGCCCTATCGCGGGGCAAGCCCTCTCCCACGCCGCCGTTTGTCGGTCGCGTGGGAGCGGGCTTGCCCCGCGATGCTTTTCAGGCCCTGAACTGGCCCAGGCTTGCGCGCAACTGCGCCGCCAGGTCATCCAGCACCTTGCTGCTGGCCGTGGTCTGCATCACCACCTCGGCCGAGCGCTCGGCCTGGGCATGGATGTTCTCCACCCGCCCACGCACCGCCTGCGCGCCATTGGCCTGCTGTTCCGCCGCACGGGTAGCCAGGCCGATCGCCGCATGCACCTGCTCCACCGCCGCCTGCACCGACTGCTGACGCCGCTCGTTGTCGCGCAGCACCAGCAAGCCTTCGCTGGCCTGGCGCCCGGCCTGGCTGATGGTGGCGACCGCCTCCTTGGCACCCTGCTGCAAGGCGGTTATGTGCGACTGGATATCGCCGGTCGAACTCTGCGTCTTGCTCGCCAGCGCCCGCACCTCGTCAGCCACCACGGCGAAGCCACGGCCGGTCTCGCCCGCCCGTGCTGCCTCGATGGCGGCATTGAGCGCCAGCAGGTTGGTCTGCTCGGCAATGCCATGGATGACCGTCAGCACCACTTCGATCTGCTCGCTTTGCTTGGCCAGCCGCTCGATCACCTGGGAGCCGGTCTCCACTTCGCCGGCCAGGTTCTCGATCAGCCGCGCCAGTTGCGTAGACGCACGGCTGTTCTCATCGGTGGCCTGGCGGATATCCACCACCTGCTGCAAGGCGGCCTGCATGGCATGGCTTTCGGCCTGGGCCTCGTCGGCCATGCTCGACAGGTCGCGCAGGCTGGCGGCCACTTCATCGCGCTGCAGCGCCGCCGCAGCGTCGGCCCCGGCATTGCGCTGGGCCATGCTGCCGATCTCCACCCCGGTACGCTGGGCCACCTCACCGGCCTCACGCACGATGGGTTGCAACTTGTCGACGAAGCGGTTGACCGCCGAAGCCATGTCGCCGATCTCGTCGCGGCTGTCGAGGGTCACCCGCTTGGTGAGGTCGCCCTCCCCCGCGGCCAGGTCGTTGAGCGCGGCAATCAGCAGGCGCAGCTTGCTGAGCACCCGACGCCCGAGCACCACGGCGACCACCAGCAGTACCCCCAGCCCGACCAGCACCAGGCCCAGGCCGATACGCCAGCGCAACTCGCCTGCGGCGTCACGCACGGTCTGCGCGGTATTGGCCTGCATCGCCGTGGCGCTGTTCTGGGCGGTTTCCAGGCGGGCGCGCAGGGCCTTGCCGCTGTCGGCGGCGGCGGCCACCAGGCTGTCGC
Organism: Pseudomonas sp. EMN2; assembly: GCF_009650555.1. NCBI lineage: Bacteria > Pseudomonadati > Pseudomonadota > Gammaproteobacteria > Pseudomonadales > Pseudomonadaceae > Pseudomonas > Pseudomonas sp. EMN2. Next base: position 86,120 of record NZ_VZZR01000022.1, on the reverse strand, counting down.
CGACCAACTGCTCACCGCTGCCGATCAACGCGGCAAAACGCTGGTCGAGCGCCTTGAGCTCCTGATCGACGCCCGCCGTGGAAACACCCATCAGCACCTTGCCGATCTCGGCGCCATTGGGGCTGATGGACGCTTCGACGAAGTACACCGACGGGTCCTTGCGCGCCGCATCCAGCACCTTCTCCAGTGCCCGCTCGCCCTGGCCCTTGTCCATCAGTGCCTGGTTGATCGGGTTTTGCCGGTTGAGGTAGCGGGTCAGGTGCTGGCCCTGGGCGTCGTCATAGATCACGAACAGTACGTTGGGGTTGCGCTGGGCACGGCGGGCGAAGTCCGACAACATCGGCACGTCGTTATCCCAGATGGCGCGCGGAGCAACCGATGCCAAGAGTTCGGCCATGTCGTTGGCCGAGTCCTTGAGGTTCTTTTCCAGGGTCGCGCGCAGTTGTTGCTGCTCGCTCTGCAGCCGCTCGGAAAGGCCGGCGCTCAGGCGCTGGCGGGTACTGGCAGAGAGGCTGTCGAGCCCGGCGCGCACATCCTGGCCGGCCTGTTCCAGTTCCGCGGCCAGTTTCTGGCTGTCATGCCCCAGGCGCGCGCCCAAATCGGCCTCCAGGGCCGTGACCGTGCTCCGTGTCAGTGCAACGGCGACCAGCACCTGCACCAGAAGAGCGATACCAAGCGCAACAAACACAGGCCGCAACAGGCGGCTTCGTAACAGTGAAAGGATGGCAGACACGTTGTAACCCTCGTGTTTCTGGCGCCATTACTTTGATGGCATCTACGGAAACTTCTTACAGCAAGGGTTGTGCCTGAGGCAGGAGGTATAAACGCCAATTTGAAGAGCGCTGTGAGGCGTTTCTGCAATGTAGCCTGAATTGGCACTATCGCTGGCAAGCCAGCTCCCACACAGAGCTTGTGCCAGAGCCTGTGGGAGCCGGCTTGCCGGCGATGGGGCGACGCCCAATTTGGCGATACAAATGAAAACGCCGCGAACCCTTGCGGGAACGCGGCGTTCGATCAGCCGGAAAGGCTAATCAGGCAAACGGATGACGCAGCACGATGGTCTCGTTGCGGTCCGGGCCAGTCGAGATGATGTCGATCGGCGCGCCGACCAGCTCCTCGATGCGCTTGATGTAATCGCGCGCGGCCTGTGGCAGCTCTTCCAGGGTTTTGACGCCCAGGGTCGACTCGCTCCAGCCTGGCATCTCTTCGTACACCGGCTCCAGGCCGATGTAGCTGTCGGCATCGGAAGGCGCGTCGATGACGGCACCGTTCTCGTTCTTGTAGCCCACGCAGATGTTGATGGTTTCCAGGCCGTCCAGTACGTCCAGCTTGGTCAGGCAGATGCCCGAGATGCTGTTGACGTCGATGGCGCGACGCAGGATGACCGCATCGAACCAGCCGCAACGACGGGCACGGCCGGTGGTGGAACCGAACTCGTGGCCACGCTTGGCCAGGGTGGCGCCGGTTTCGTCGAACAGTTCGGTCGGGAACGGACCGGAACCGACACGGGTGGTGTAGGCCTTGGTGATGCCGAGGATGTAGTCCAGGTACATCGGGCCAACGCCGGAACCGGTGGAGATGCCGCCAGCAGTGGTGTTGGAGCTGGTGACGTACGGGTAGGTACCGTGGTCGATGTCCAGCAGCGAGCCCTGGGCGCCTTCGAACATGATGTCCTTGCCAGCGCGGCGCAGGTTGTGCAGCTCGGCGGTAACGTCGAGCATCATCGGCTTGAGCTGCTCGGCGTAGGCCATGCACTCGTCCAGGGTCTGCTGGAAGTCGATGGCCGGCTCTTTGTAGTAATTCACCAGCTGGAAGTTGTGGTAGTCCAGCAGCTCACCGAGCTTGGCGGCGAAACGCTCGCGGTGGAACAGGTCGCCCACACGCAGGCCGCGGCGTGCGACCTTGTCTTCGTAGGCTGGGCCGATGCCGCGGCCGGTGGTGCCGATCTTGGCTTCGCCACGGGCTTTTTCACGGGCCTGGTCGAGGGCCACGTGGTACGACAGGATCAGCGGGGCAGCCGGGCTGATGCGCAGACGCTCGCGCACCGGTACGCCCTTCTCTTCCAGCTTGGTGATTTCGCGCATCAGCGCATCCGGGGCAACGACCACGCCGTTGCCGATCAGGCACTGTACGCCTTCACGCAGGATGCCCGACGGAATCAGGTGCAGAACGGTCTTCTCACCGTTGATCACCAGGGTGTGACCCGCGTTGTGGCCACCTTGGTAGCGCACGACGGCGGCAGCATGTTCGGTCAGCAGATCGACGATCTTGCCTTTGCCCTCATCACCCCACTGGGTGCCCAGGACGACGACATTCTTACCCATAACACTTGTCCTCATTCACGCAAACTTGGTTGCCGGCCCATCGCCGGCGAAGAATCTCAATGGGTCAGCGGCAGAACCTGCCAGCGCCCGTCTTGCTGAATCAATTGCCGATCACAATCCGCCTCAAGGGCAGCACTCAGCGGCTGGCCAGGCAGAGCCTGGACCACACGCTGGCCCTCGTTGCGCAACTGGCAGACTTGCTGCCAGAGGGCCGCATCACCGCTGTCGGGCATCCAGATGCCGCCAGCCGGGAGTACGACCTCCGCTCGCCCCAGTGTGACCAGGGTCTTCAAATCCGTGGAGAAACCGGTGGCCGGGCGTGCCCGGCCGAAGTCGGCGCCGATGTCGTCGTAACGCCCGCCCTGGGCGATCGATTGACCCTCGCCCGGCACGAACACGGCGAACACCACGCCGGTGTGGTAGTGGTAGCCGCGCAGCTCGCCGAGGTCGAAGTACAGCGGCAGCTCCGGGTAGCGCGAGGCCAGGCGATCAGCGATCGCCAGCAGGTCGTCCAGCGCTGCCAGCACGCTGGCCGGGGCTCGGCCCAGGCGCACGCGGGCTTCGGCCAGCACTTCGCGACCACCACACAGCTCGCACAGGGCGCGCAGCATGTTGCCAAGGTCCTGCGGCAGGTTGGCGGTCAGCGCCTGAACTTCGTCGACTGCCTTACGCTGCAGGGCGTCGAACAGCTGCTGCTCGACATCGCCCGACAGGTTGGCGGCGCGGGCCAGGCCACGGTAGATGCCGACATGGCCGAGGTCCATGTGCACATCCGCCACGTCGGTCAGCTGCAGCGTGGCGAGCATCAGGCTGATGACTTCGACATCGCTGGTGGGGCTGGCGTCGCCGTACAGCTCGGCACCCAACTGGATCGGGCTGCGCGAGGTGGACAGCGCGCGTGGCTGGGCGTGCAGCACGCTGCCGGCATAGCACAGACGGCTCGGGCCTTCGCGACGCAGGGTGTGGGCATCGATACGCGCCACCTGCGGGGTGAAGTCGGCACGGAAGCCCATCAGGCGCCCGGACTGCGGATCGACAACCTTGAAGGTGCGCTCGTCCAGGTCCGCACCGGCACCGGTCAGCAGCGACTCCAGGTATTCGATATGGGGGGTGACCACCAGCTCGTAACCCCAGCTCTGGAACAGGTCCAACACCTGCCGACGCGCGATCTCAATGCGCGCAGCCTCAGGTGGCAGTACTTCCTCGATGCCATCTGGCAAAAGCCAGCGGTCTACCGTTGCCATTACGCCATTTCCCCTTTGGTCCGGGCGGCCACCCTGCGGGTTAGCCTTGAGTGAAACGGGCCCTGGCGGACAGCAGCGGGCAGGACCGAACCCAGCGCAGCCACCGTTACCAACACCCTTGAATACCTTGCGCCGGGGCCTGTCATCGGCCAACCAACCTTACAGACGCAAAAAAGCCGGGAATTTCCCGGCTGCCGCATCATACACCCCTTTTCATTCAGGATGCACCCCGCCAGGCATTTTAGCTGCCGGGCGGGGTGCGCCCATCATGAGAGCAACCTCAGGGCTTGCTCTTGTCCAGGAAGCGGAAGAACTCGTTCTTCGGGTCCAGGACCAACACGTCGCTCTTGCTGGAGAAGCTCTCGCGGTACGCCTGCAGGCTACGGTAGAACGCGTAGAAATCGGCGTCCTGGGTGTAGGCCTTGGCGTAGATGGCAGCCGACTGGGCGTCGCCATCACCGCGGGTCTCTTCCGCTTCACGATAAGCTTCGGCCAGCAGCACGCGGCGCTGACGGTCGGCGTCGGCACGGATGCCTTCGGCCAGCTCGTTACCCTTGGCGCGGTGCTCGCGGGCTTCACGCTCACGCTCGGTGCTCATGCGGTCGAACACGCTGCGGTTGACTTCCTTGGGCAGGTCGATGGCCTTGACGCGAACGTCGACCACTTCGATACCCAATTCCTTGCTGGCCATGCGGTTCAGCGAGGCGGTGATGTCAGCCATCAGTGCGTCACGCTCACCCGACACCACTTCGTGCAGGGTGCGCTTACCGAACTGGTCACGCAGGCCGCTTTCCAGACGACGCGACAGGCGCTCGTCGGCGATCTGCTTCATACCCGAGGTAGCGGTGTAGAAGCGCTCGGCGTCCTTGACGCGCCACTTGGCGTAGGCGTCGACCATCACTGCTTTCTTCTCCAGCGTCAGGAAACGCTGGGTCGGGGCATCGAGGGTCATCAGGCGGGCGTCGAACTTGCGCACCTGATTCACGTACGGCACCTTCACATGCAGGCCAGGCTGGACATCGGCCTTGACCACGCGACCGAACTGCAGCAATACCGCGCGCTCGGTTTGCGAAACGATGTAGAAGCAGTTCCAGGCGACGATCGCCAGCACCACGGCGCCAATCAGGGCGAACAGCGATTTATTGCTCATCAGCGGCTCTCCCTGGAACGCAGCGGCGGTTGTTGTTGCAGGTCCTGGGCGGCACGTGCGGCGGCGTCATTGACCGACGGCGTTACGCTGCTGGCTGGGACTGCAGTGTTGCTGCGACCGCTTTCGACCATCTTGTCCAGCGGCAGGTAGAGCAGGTTGTTCTGCCCGTCCTTGGTTGCCACCAGGACTTTGCTGGAGTTGCTGTAAACCTCCTGCATGGTCTCGAGGTACAGACGCTGGCGGGTAACCTCTGGTGCCTTGCGGTACTCGGCAACCAGCTTGGTGAAGCGATCGGCCTCACCCTTGGCGCGGGCGATGACTTCATCGCGGTAGCCATTGGCGTCCTCGATGATGCGCTGCGCCTGACCACGGGCTTCCGGCACCACGCCGTTGGCGTAGGATTCGGCCTGGTTGCGGGCACGCTGCTCGTCTTCACGGGCACGGATCACGTCGTCGAAGGCTTCCTGCACTTCACGCGGGGCTGCCGCGCTCTGCACGTTGACCTGGGTCACGGTGATACCGGTACGGTAGGTGTCGAGGAAACGCTGCAGACGTTCGCGAATGTCCACGGCCATCTGCTCACGGCCTTCGGTCAGCACCTGGTCCATCGAGGTGGAACCCACCACGTGGCGCAGGGCGCTGTCGGTCGCATGCTGCAGGCTGACTTCCGGCTGGTCGACGTTGAGCACGAAGTCCTGCAGGTTGCTGATGCGGTACTGCACGGTCAGCGGCACTTCGACGATGTTCTCGTCTTCGGTGAGCATCTGGCCCTGCTTGGTGTACGCCCGCTCGCGGGTCACGTTTTCCATGTACTTGCGGTCGATCGGCGGGAAATAGATATTCAGGCCAGGACCGACGGTTTCGTAGTACTTGCCGAAGCGCAGCACGACTGCCTGCTCCTGCTCGTCCACCACGTACACGGCGTTGTACAGCCAGATCGCCGCCAGCACCGCCAGGCCTACGCCCAGCAGGCCCAGGCCGCCACCTTTGCCGATATTGCGGTCGCTGTTGCCACCGCGCTTCTTGCCACTGCCGAACATGCCGTTCAGGCTGTCCTGCAGCTTGCGGAAGGCCTCGTCCAGATCCGGTGGGCCTTTCTTGTCGCCACCGCCGCCACCGCCACCGCGACGACCGCCCCAGGGATCCTGATTGTTCGAGTTGCCACCCGGCTCGTTCCAAGCCATAGCGCTCTCCATCTGATAAAGCAAAGACGCGCCCACGGCGCGCCGTCCAATGCTACAGAATGCCTGTCACTGCTGCCCGGCGACCTCGACGAGCATTTATTGCAAAGTGTGTTGCTCGACAAACACTTGCGGCTCCATGCCTTCGCGGCTGACCAGGCGATTCAACTCGACCCTGGGCAGTCGCACGCTCAGCAGGCTGCGCCCTTCTTCATCATGCTCTTCACTCTGCACGGCACCCAGCGCGAAGAATTGCGCGCGCAAGCGGGCAAAACGCTGCTCCAGGCACAGGGTTCCGACATAAAGATCTTCCCCCAGCAATTCGGCAACTGCCTGGCCAACCAGCTCCAGGCCTCGTCCATCCCGTGCCGATACCCAGACCCGCTGCGGCTTGCCGTCGGCATCGCGCTGGATCTGCGGCTCGACATCTTCGAGCAGGTCGAGTTTGTTATACACCTCGAGGATCGGCAAGCCTTCAGCGCCAATCTCGCCCAGCACCGCCAACACCTGCTCGATCTGCTCCATGCGCTCGGGCTCATGGGCATCGATCACATGCAACAGCAGGTCGGAGTTGCTCGACTCTTCGAGCGTAGCCCGAAATGCCTCGACCAGCTTGTGCGGCAAGTGGCGGATGAAACCCACGGTGTCGGCCAGCACGATCGGCCCGAGGTCGGCCAGCTCGAGGCGGCGCAGCGTAGGGTCGAGGGTGGCGAACAGCTGGTCCGCGGCATAGACCTCGGACTGCGTGAGGGCGTTGAACAGGGTCGACTTGCCGGCGTTGGTGTAACCCACCAGCGACACGGACGGGATGTCGGCACGCTTGCGCCCGCGACGGGCCTGCTCGCGCTGGCTGCGTACCTTCTCGAGGCGGCCCTTGATCTGGCGCAGGCGCACCCGCAACAGACGGCGGTCGGTTTCCAGCTGAGTTTCACCCGGGCCGCGCAGGCCGATACCGCCCTTTTGCCGCTCGAGGTGGGTCCAGCCGCGTACCAGCCGCGTGCTCATGTGCTCGAGCTGGGCCAGTTCGACCTGCAGCTTGCCTTCGTGAGTACGCGCCCGTTGGGCGAAGATATCGAGAATCAGCCCGGTACGGTCCAGCACGCGACACTCGAAAACACGTTCGAGGTTACGTTCCTGGCTGGGCGTGAGGGTGTGATTGAAAATCACCAGGTCAACTTCTTCGGTTTTGACCAGGTCGCGCAACTCCTCGACCTTGCCGCTACCGATCAGAAACTTGGCGGTGGGCTGATGCCGTGACACTGTCGCCAGTGTAACGATCTCGGCTCCGGCCGACAGCGCCAGCTCCTGAAACTCCTGCGGATCTTCGCGCGCCTCAGGGTTCTGACCTTCCAAGTGAACGAGCAGCGCTCGCTCACCACCACCGTGGCGCTCAAAGAACAATGCAGGCTCCTACTGTTTTCAAGCGTTGCCTTGCTCGCTGTCGCCGTGCTCGCCATCGGTCGGGCTAGGCAGACGAACTGGGCGGGCAGGTACGACGGTCGAGATCGCGTGCTTGTAGACCATCTGGCTGACGGTGTTCTTCAGCAGCACGACGAACTGGTCGAACGATTCAATCTGGCCCTGCAACTTGATCCCGTTGACCAGATAGATCGAAACCGGGACCTTTTCTTTTCTCAAGGTGTTCAAGTAAGGGTCTTGTAGCGAATGCCCTTTTGACATATGCCGCACTCCTGTAAGGATCAATAGTAAAAAACTAGAAAATTCAGTAATTGCTGCCGCCTCTCGCAAGAATAGACGGCAATAAGCAGGGACTCAGCTCAATATGGAGACGGCCCCAAGGTATTTCAAGGTGCGGGACAGATTGTCGCAGGCCAGGCTATCCAGCCAGTGCACGTCGGACCAACCGCGCAACCAGGTGAATTGGCGCTTGGCCAACTGACGCGTGGCAATGATACCGCGTTCACGCATCTCATTCTCAGTTAGCTGGCCGTCCAGGTAATCCCAGACCTGCCGATACCCCACTGCCCGTATAGACGGCAGCCCGGCGTGCAAGTCACTTCTGGCTCGCAGCGATCGGACCTCGTCGACGAAGCCCTGTTCCAGCATCTGCGAAAATCGTAACGCAATTCGCTCATGCAAAATGTGACGATCTGTAGGCGCTATGGCCAGGCTGGCGACAGTATAGGGCAAATGCCCGCTCGCGCCTGCGTCTGCGCCGCTACTTTGCGCGAATTGACGCTGGCGGTGGGCGGTCATGCTTTCGCCGCTCACCCGATACACCTCAAGCGCACGAATCAGGCGCTGCGGGTCATTCGGATGGATACGCGCCGCCGACTCGGGGTCCACCTCGGCCAGCTGGCGATGCAACTCTGCCAGGCCCAGCTCGCCGGCCTGGGCCTCAAGCTCGGCGCGAACACTTGCATCGGCCGGCGGCATGTCGGCCAGGCCGTCGACCAACGCCTTGTAATAAAGCATGGTGCCGCCGACCAGCAGCGGGATCTTGCCGCGCGCGGTGATCTCGGCCATGGCCTCGAGCGCATCGGTGCAGAACTGCTTTGCCGAATAGCTCTCGGCCGGGTCGAGGATATCGATCAGCCGGTGGGGATGGGCGGCCAGCACCTCTTTGGAAGGTTTGGCGGTACCAATATCCATGCCGCGATAGACCAGCGCCGAATCGACACTGATCAGCTCGCACGGCAGCACCTTGGTCAGCTCGATGGCCAGGTCGGTCTTGCCGGCCGCCGTCGGGCCCATGAGGAATATCGCCGGGGGTTTCATGCTCATCTCATCGCCCCCGCAGGAACAGCTTGTCCAGGTCGTCCAGGCCCATCTGGGTCCAGGTCGGCCGGCCATGGTTGCACTGGCCGCTGCGCTCGGTGTTTTCCATGTCGCGCAACAGGGCGTTCATTTCCGGGATCGCCAGGCGCCGGTTGGCGCGCACCGCACCGTGGCAGGCCATGGTCCCGAGCAACTCGTTCAGGTGCGCCTGGATGCGGTCGCTGCTGCCGTACTCCATCAGGTCGGCGAGTACGTCCTGCACCAGGCGGTTGGCCTCGGCCTGCTTGAGCAGCGCCGGGATCTGCCGGATCGCCAGGGTTTCCGGGCCCAGGCGCTGCAGCTCGAAGCCCAGGCGCTGGAACCACTGGGCGTGCTCTTCGGCGCAGTCGGCCTCGCGCTGGCTCAGCGCCAGCGATTCGGGCACCAGCAGCGGCTGGCCGCTCAGACCTTCGCTGGCCATGGCCACCTTGAGGCGCTCGTACATGATCCGCTCATGGGCGGCATGCATGTCCACCAACACCAGGCCGATGGCGTTCTCGGCCAGGATGTAGATGCCTTTGAGCTGGGCCAGGGCATAGCCCAGCGGCGGGATATCACCCTGGCTGTCCGGCAACGCGCCCGGCGCAGCCGTGGCGTTGTCCAGCGGCGCATAGAACTCGCGGTAGACCGCCTGGGCCTCACCAACAGCGAGCGGCTGGGACGGGCGCGGGGTGTATTGATACTGATAGCCCGCACCCGCGCCGCCCGAGGAGAACAGCTGACGCGCCTCGCCCTGGGGCTGCTCCAGCACCGGCGAAGCCAGGCGCATTTCGCCCTGGGGGCCAAATTCCCCGGCCTGCTGGCCGCTCGGGCGAATCAGTTCGGCGGTTGCCGCAGGGGCCGCGAGCTGGTCCTCAGGCCGCACATCAGCCAAGGCCCGGTGCAGGGTGCCATAGAGGAAATCGTGGACCATCCGCCCTTCGCGGAAGCGCACTTCGTGCTTGGTCGGGTGCACGTTGACGTCGACACCGGTCGGGTCGAGTTCAAGGAACAGCACAAAGGTCGGGTGCCGGCCGTTGAACAGCACGTCGCGATAAGCCTGGCGCACCGCGTGGGCGACCAGCTTGTCGCGCACCGCGCGGCCATTGACGAAGAAGTACTGCAGGTCTGCCTGGCTGCGCGAGAACGTCGGCAGGCCCACCCAGCCCCACAAGCGCAGGCCGTTGCGCTCGACATCGATCGGCAAGGCCTGCTCGAGGAAGCCCGGGCCGCAGATAGTACCCACACGCCGCGCCCGGGCCATTTCGTCGCCAGCCTCGTGCAGGCTGAAGATGGTCTTGCCGTTATGGCGCAGGTTGAAGCCCACGTCGAAGCGCGCCAGCGCCAGGCGCCGGATGACTTCCTGCAGGTGATCGAATTCGGTTTTCTCGGCCTTGAGGAACTTGCGTCGGGCCGGGGTATTGAAGAACAGGTCACGCACCTCCACCGAGGTACCGACCGGGTGCGCGGCAGGCTGCACGCGCGGGAGCATGTCGCGGCCTTCGGTCTCCACCTGCCAGGCTTCGCCAGCGTCGGCGGTGCGTGAAGTCAAGGTCAGGCGGGCCACCGAGCTGATCGAGGCCAGGGCCTCACCGCGAAAGCCCAGGCTGAGCACACCTTCGAGGTCTTCCAGTTCACGGATCTTGCTGGTGGCGTGGCGCGCCAGGGCCAGCGGCAGGTCGTCCGGGGCAATGCCGCTGCCGTTGTCGCGTACCCGCAGCAGCTTCACGCCGCCCTGCTCGACCTCGACCTCGATGCGCCGGGCGCCGGAGTCGAGGCTGTTCTCCAGCAACTCCTTGGCCACCGAGGCCGGGCGTTCGACGACCTCGCCCGCGGCGATCTGGTTGGCCAGCCGCGGGCTAAGCAGCTGGATGCGCGAACCGCCATTCATTGCTGCGACGCCAGGGTGGTGCCCGGAATGTCGAGGTGCTGGCCGACTTTCAGCTCATCGGTCTTCAGGCTGTTGCTGCTGCGCAGGCTGGCAACGCTGACCTGGTAGCGCACGGCGATCATCGCCAGGGTCTCGCCGGGGCGCACGGTGTGATCGCGCGGGCCCTGAGCAATCTTGCCGCTGTCACGCAGCCAGGCGATGTAGGTGCCCGGTGGCGGGTTCTGCTGGAAGAACTGGCGCACGCCGGTATGGATCGAACGGGCCAGCGCCTGCTGATGGCTGCGCGTGGCCAGCTTGGCCGCCTCGTTGGCATTGGAGATGAACCCGGTTTCAACGAGGATCGATGGAATGTCCGGCGACTTCAGCACCATGAACCCGGCCTGCTCGACGCGCTGCTTGTGCAACGGTGTCACGCGCCCCATGTTGCCCAGCACCTTTTGCCCGACGTTGAGGCTGGAGCTGAGGGTGGCGGTCATCGACAGGTCGAGCAGTACCCCGGCGAGCATGCGGTCCTTGTCGTCGAGGCTGACGTTGCCGGCGCCGCCGATCAGGTCGGAACGGTTTTCCGTGTCGGCCAGCCAGCGTGCGGTCTCGGAGGTAGCGCCACGGTCGGACAGGGCGAATACCGAGGCACCGAAGGCGGCCTTCGACGGCGCGGCGTCGGCGTGGATCGATACGAACAGGTCAGCGCCCTTCTTGCGAGCGATCTCGGTGCGCTTGCGCAATGGGATGAAGTAGTCGCCGGTACGGGTCAGCTCAGCGCGGTAACCCTTCTCGCTGTTGATCTGACGCTGCAGTTCCTTGGCGATGTCGAGCACGATGTCTTTCTCGTGCTGCCCGCGCGAGCCCGAGGCACCCGGGTCTTCGCCACCGTGGCCGGCGTCGATGGCAACCACGATGTCGCGCTTGCCGGCCGGTGCCGGTGGCAGCTTGATCGCCGGTTGCACCGGGGTCACCGGCACCGCCGGCGTGGTCGCAGGCGGCTGCACCGCAGGAGGCGGCGTCGGGTTGCTGGCGGCGATGGCGTCGGCTTCCTGGTCGTACAGGTCGACCACCAGGCGGTTGCCATACTGGGCATTCGGCGCCAGGGTGAAGCTCTTGGGCGATACGGCCTTTTTAAGGTCGATCACCACGCGCAGGTCGGTGGGCGTGCGCTGGGCCGAACGCATGCTATTGATCGGCGTGTTCGAGGTGGCCACGTTCAGCGGCCCACCCAGGGTGGCACCGTTGATATCGATGACCAGGCGATCCGGCGCGGTCAGGGTGAAGACGCTGTGCTGTACAGGCCCGGACAGGTCGAAGACCAGCCGCGTGTTGTCCGGCGCACGCCACAGGCGCACGCTCTTGACTTGAGTGACAGCCGCCAGAGCGTCAACGGTCACCGTTGTCAGCAGCAGCCCAACGACAGCGACCAGTGCGCGTATGCGCATACCTTTCCCCACTTACTGTTTGATTTTCTTGGCCAGATCGGCACACCAGGCTTCGCCGCGTGCCCCCTGCGGCGACAGGTTCAGCGAGCGCCCGCCCGCTTGCGGGCTTATGGTAATGGTCAGGTCGGGCTTTGGCAAAACGCCCGCACCTTTATCGGGCCACTCGAACAGGCACAGGGCGTCGCCCTCGAAGTAATCGCGAATCCCCATGAATTCAAGCTCTTCCGGATCGACCAGGCGATACAGGTCGAAGTGAAAAGCGCGAATGTCGCCGATCTCGTAGGGTTCGACCACGGTGAAGGTCGGGCTCTTGACCGGGCCGGTGTGGCCCAGGCCACGGATCAGGCCGCGGGACAGGGTGGTCTTGCCGGCGCCCAGGTCGCCCTCGAGAAAGATCACGCCATGACCGCCGGTCACTTCGGCCAGCTTCGCGCCGAAGTCGACGGTGGCCTCTTCATCGGCCAAAAACAGGGTTATGCCAGACACGCTGAATGTTCCTCCAACAATTCTCTAATGACCGCAACCAGATCGCTGGCCGCCAGGCCTCTTCCCTCAACCCCCAGCCGCTCGCCGGCACGGGCATGCAGCCACACCCCCAGGCAGGCTGCCTGCCAGGCGTCCAGCCCTTGGGCCAGCAGCGCTGCCAGCACCCCGGTGAGCACATCCCCCAGCCCCGCGCCGGCCATGGCCGGATGGCCGTGATCGCACAGCGCCAGCCGCCCGGCTGGGTCAGCCACCAGCGTACCGGCGCCCTTGAGCACACAGACGCTGGCATATTTGCGCGCCAGCTTGCGCGCGGCACCGGGCCGGTCGGCCTGCACCGCTTCGGTGGAGATCCCCAGCAGGCGCGCCGCCTCCCCCGGGTGCGGGGTCAGCACGCTGCCGCTGGGCAGCGCCAGCGGCGATCGCGCCAGCAGGTTGAGCGCATCGGCATCCCAGACTTGCGGCAGGTGCGCGTTGGCCACCGCCGACAACAGGCTGCGCCCCCAGGCCGCCTGGCCCAGCCCTGGCCCGACCACCAGCACCGAGGCGCGCTCCAGCGGCCCCATCAGCTGATTGGCCGAGCTCACGCCCAGCCACATGGTCTCGGGCAAACGGGCCAAGCCGGCGCCGACATGTTCCGGGCGCGTGGCCACACTGACCAGCCCGGCGCCACAACGCAGCGCGGCTTGCGCACTGAGCATCACCGCCCCGCCGGTCCCCAGGTCGCCACCGACCACCAGCACGTGGCCGAAGTCACCCTTGTGGGCGCCGGCAGCACGCGGTGGCAGGCCGGCCAGGGTCAGCCGATTGAGCGGTTGTGGGGTATTACCGGGGTGTTTGGTCTGAGGCATGGGGTCAAAGGCTCCGATGTCTGGCAGAATTATACGCACCTACACCCGTAATGCCTTGCCCATCCATGCCCGCCACGCTTCCAGACATCAACGCATTGGCCCAATCGGTCAAGGATTGGGGCCAGGAACTCGGTTTTGCCCACGTCGGCATCGCCGGGGTGGACCTTGGCGAGCACGAACAGCACCTGCAGCGCTGGCTCGCGGCCGGCTACCAGGGCGAGATGGAATACATGGGCGAGCACGGCACCAAGCGTTCGCGCCCCGCCGAGCTGATCCCCGGCACCCTGCGGGTGATCTCGCTGCGCATGGACTACCTGCCGGGCGACACGCAGATGGCCCAGCGCCTGGCCCAGCCGGAAAAAGCCTATATCGCGCGCTACGCGCTGGGCCGCGACTACCACAAGCTGGTGCGCAAGCGCGTGCAGCACTTCGCCGACCGCATCCAGGAGGCCATCGGCCCGTTCGGCTATCGCGCTTTCGTCGACAGCGCCCCGGTGCTGGAGAAAGCCCTGGCGCAGGAGGCCGGCCTGGGCTGGATCGGCAAGAACACCTTGCTGCTAAACCGCAAGGCCGGCAGCTACTTCTTCCTCGCCGAGCTGTTCGTCGACCTGCCGTTGCCGATCGACGGCGTGCAGGGCAGCGACCACTGCGGCCGCTGCCAGGCCTGCCTGGACATCTGCCCGACCCAGGCCTTCGTCGGCCCTTACCAGCTCGATGCACGGCGCTGCATTTCCTACCTGACCATCGAACTGCGCCACGCCATTCCCGTGGAGCTGCGCCCGCTGATCGGCAACCGTGTGTTTGGCTGCGACGACTGCCAGCTGGTCTGCCCATGGAATCGCTTCGCCAAGACCACCACCGAGGATGACTTCATGCCGCGGCGCGGCCTGGACAACGTTGAGTTGGCCGAGCTGTTCCTGTGGGATGAAAAGCGCTTTCTCGGCAGCACCGAAGGCTCGCCGTTGCGGCGTGCGGGGTATGAGCGGTTTTCGCGCAACCTGGCGGTGGGGCTGGGCAACGCGCCCACCACGATCCCGGTTGTAGAGGCGCTGAAAGCGCGGCGCAATGACCCGTCGGCGCTGGTGCGCGAGCATGTGGAATGGGCGCTGGGGCGGCACGGAGTCCTGTAGGAAATCTTCCAACCCTTCGGCGTGCGCGACCGCACAACGTGGGAGCGGCGGTGCGCCGATGCGACTTGCCCCGCGATCTCGACTAAGCCGGTGCATCCAATCGCGGGGCAAGCCCGCTCCCACGCACTGCTGTTACAGAGACCGCAACCCGTCACTGCTGGTCGTTGTAGTGGAACTTGGGCATTTCCCAGTGGAAACGAATCGCCAGCAAGCGCACCAGGAACCCGCCGAACAGGGTCAGCAGCATCGCCTGCTCAGCCGGCACCTTGAAGTACACGCAGCCTAGGTAGAACCACGCGGCCGCGAACGATACGCTGGCGTACAGCTCGCGCCGGAATACCAACGGGATGTCGTTGCAGAAGATGTCCCGCAGGATGCCGCCGAACACCCCGGTGATCACCCCGCTGATCGAGGCAACCAGGAAGCCCTGCCCCATCTCCAGTGCAGTCATGCAGCCGATCAGGGTGAACGCCACCAGGCCCAGGGCATCGAGCACCAGGAACAACGAACGCAGATGGCGCATCAAGGGTGCGATGAAGATGGTCACCAGCGCGGCAAAGCTGGTCAGCACCAGGTATTCCGGGTGTTTTACCCAGGTCAGCGGATAGTGCCCGAGCAGCACGTCACGCACCGAACCGCCACCCAGGGCGGTGACGCAGGCAATCAGCACCACACCGAACCAGTCCATGCCGCGTCGGCCGGCAGACAGGGCGCCAGTCATGGCTTCGGCGGTGATGGCGATGAGGTAGAGCATCAACAACATGGTGCAGGTCCGTGCGGGAAAGGCGCGCAGTCTACCCAGTCGCGCGAGGCACCAAAAGAGGGCGCACCGACGATTGTCGGCGCGCGGCAGGCTCAGACCTTGATGAAGTGCTCGCGGTAGTGACGCAGCTCGGCGATCGACTCGCGAATGTCGTCCAGGGCAAGGTGGGTGCTGCCCTTCTTGAAGCTGTCACGCACGTCCGGCGCCCAGCGCGCGGCCAGCTCCTTGAGCGTGGAGACATCGAGGTTGCGGTAGTGGAAGTAGTTTTCCAGCCCGCGCATGTGCCGGTACAGGAAGCGGCGGTCCTGGCAGATGCTGTTGCCGCAGATCGGCGACTTGCCCTTGGGCACCCACTGCTCCAGGAAGGCGATGGTCTGCGCCTCGGCCTCAGCCATGCTGATCGTGCTCTCGCGCACGCGCTGGGTCAGGCCCGAGCCGCCGTGGGTGCGGGTGTTCCACTCATCCATGCGCGCCAGCACTTCATCGCTGTGATGAATGGCGATCACCGGGCCTTCGGCCAGGGTGTTCAGCTCGCTGTCGGTGACGATGGTGGCCATCTCGATGATGACGTCGCTATCCGGGTCCAGGCCGGTCATTTCCAGGTCGATCCAGATCAGGTTCTGTGGGTTCTGCATGAAAGTGCTCCTCGAATAGGCCGTCATATTAGCCCAGCAAGGCGGTGCGTGGGCGGGCCATGCTAAACTGCCGCGGTTTTCTCACTGCCCCGCCGATACGGAACCTTCATGGCCAAACGCCAGCTCAACCGCCGCCAGAACTGGCGCATCGAAAAGATCCAGGGTGAACGCGCCGCCCGCGCCGCCAAACGCGAGCAGCATGTACTGCAAGAGCTCGAAGGTGGCGACCTGGGGCCGGAGCAGTTGGGCCTGGTGATCGCCCACTTCGGTGTGCAGGTCGAGGTCGAGGCCCAGGACGGCGATGCCGCCGGCCAGGTGTTCCGCTGCCACCTGCGGGCCAACCTGCCGGCGCTGGTCACCGGCGATCGCGTGGTATGGCGCGCCGGCAACCAGGGCATCGGCGTGATCGTCGCCCAGATGCCGCGCAGCACCGAGCTGTGCCGGCCGAACAATCATGGCCAGCTCAAGCCGGTGGCGGCCAACGTCGACCTGATCGTCATCGTCTTCGCGCCAGCGCCGGAGCCGCACCCCAACCTGATCGACCGTTACCTGGTGGCTGCCGAGCATGCTGGCATCCGCCCACTGCTGCTGCTCAACAAGGCCGACCTGATCAACGACGAGAACGCCCCGACGCTCAACGCCATGCTCGAGGTGTATCGCGGGCTCGGCTACCCGTTGCTGGAAGTGTCGGCCCACCAGGGCGATGGCATGCAGCGCCTGCAGCAGACGCTGGATGGCCATATCAGTGTGTTCGTCGGCCAGTCGGGCGTGGGCAAGTCGTCGCTGGTCAACAGCCTGCTGCCTGACGCCGGCACCCGCGTCGGCGACCTGTCCGAATGGTCTGGCCAGGGCACCCACACCACCACCACCGCGCGGCTCTATCACTTCCCCAACGGCGGCGACCTGATCGACTCCCCGGGTATCCGTGAATTCGGCCTGGGCCATGTCAGCCGTGACGACGTGGAAGATGGCTTCATCGAATTCCGCGAGCTGTTCGGCCATTGCCGCTTCCGCGACTGCAAACACGACCGCGAACCGGGCTGTGCGTTGCTCAAGGCACTGGACGAGGGCAGCGTGACGCAGCAGCGGATGAACAGCTACCGCTCGATCATCGCCAGCCTGCCGCAAGACAGCTACTGACCGCATTGCCGATGCGGTCTTGCATAAAAATACCGTGGGAGCGGGCTTGCCCCGCGATAGATGGCACCGGCTGCGCCGGTATCGCGGGGCAAGCCCGCTCCCACGGCAGTTCTCCACAAACCAAAACGCCCGTGACTGCATGCGCAATCACGGGCGTTTTGTTTTGAAGCACCCGGCTTACTGGTTCTTCTGCTCATCCATCTTCAACACACCATCCTCGAAGATGTTCAGCTTCTGACGCAGTTCACGGGGCTGCATCGGCTCCTGCGGCGCCGGAGCCGCGGCACCTGGCGCAGCCGGGGCTGGCGGCGTCGCTTGCGGCTGGGCCTCGGGTGCACCCTGCTCACCCTCGATGGTGCGCTGGGCCTTCTTGGTCAGGACGATGATGTCGATACGGCGGTTGACCGGGTTGAACGGGTTCTTGCGGTCGAACAGCGACGACGACGCATACCCCACCACCCGCGCCACCTGATCATCCGGGTAACCACCCGCGACCAGCGCACGACGCGCGGCGTTGGCACGGTTGGCCGACAGCTCCCAGTTGCCGTAGTCGCCGGTGCCGGAGTACGGCTTGGCATCGGTGTGGCCACTGACGCTGATCTTGTTCGGCACCGCCTTGATGGTGTCGGCCATGGCCAGCAGGATATCTTCGAAGTACGGCTGCAACCGCGCACTGCCAATGTCGAACATCGGCCGGTTCTCGGCGTCCATGATCTGGATGCGCAGGCCGTCCTGGGTGATCTCGAACAGGATCTGGTCCTTGAACTTCTGCAGCTGCGGGTTTTCCTCGACCTTGTTCTGCAGCTCCTGCAGCAGCAGCTCCAGGCGCTCGCGCTCGACCTGCTCGGCCATGGTCTCGACCTTGTCCTTGTCCAGCTGGATGCTGGTATCAGGCGTCGGCTCGGACTTGGTCTCGGGGTTGATGGTCTTCTCGGGGGCCAGCTGTGGCGAGCCACCCAGGTCGATGATGTAGGGCGTGCCGCTTTCGGAGAAGCCGATCGGGTCCTTGAAGTAGCCGGCAATGGCGATCTTCTGCTCGGGCGTGGCGGTGGAAAGCAGCCACAGCACGAGGAAGAACGCCATCATCGCCGTGGCGAAGTCGGCGAAGGCGATCTTCCAGGCGCCGCCATGGTGGCCTCCACCGAAGCGCTTTACGCGCTTGATGATGATGGGCTGATTGTTTTCCATGGCTTAACGACCGCGGACCGCTTGTTCCAGCTCGGCGAAGCTTGGACGGTGCTTGGGGTACAGCACCTTGCGCCCGAACTCGACAGCCAGCGAAGGCGGCATGCCCGAGGCGGACGCGACCAGCGAAGCCTTGATCGACTCGTACAGGTTGAGCTCTTCCTTGGCATCGTGCTCCAGGCACTTGGCCAACGGGCCGAAGAAGCCGTAGGCCGCCAGAATACCGAAGAAGGTACCGACCAGCGCCGCACCTACGTGCAGGCCGATCGACGCCTGGTCGCCTTCACCCAGCGACGCCATGGTCACCACGATACCCAGTACCGCCGCGACGATACCGAAGCCGGGCATGCCGTCGGCGATGCCGTTCACCGCGTGGGACGGGTGCTCCAGCTCTTCCTTCATGCTCAGCAGTTCCATGTCGAACAGGCCTTCGAGCTCGTGGGGGGCCATGTTGCCGGTGGACATGATGCGCAGGTAGTCGCAGATATAGGCGGTCATGCGTTCATCACCCAGTACCGCGGGGTACTTGGCGAAGATCGGGCTGGCGGCGGCGTCTTCGATGTCACCTTCGATGGCCATCATGCCTTCGCGGCGACTCTTGTTGAGGATCTCGTATACCAGGCCCAGTACTTCCAGGTAGAAAGTATGGGTGAAACGGCTGCCGAACATCTTCAGCGACTTCTTGACCACGTGCATGGTCATGTAGCCAGGGTTGGCCTGAAGGAACGCACCGAACGCGGCGCCGCCGATGATCAGCACTTCGAACGGCTGAATCAGCGCCGCGATCTTGCCGTGGGAAAGCACGTAGCCGCCGAGCACGCTCGCGAATACGACGATGATGCCGATAATTTTAGCCATAGGTTCAAAGCACTTGCTGTCGTGGTCAGGGTCGGGGACGGGAGCTTTAAAACTCTTCTTCTACTTATCGGCACAACTGCGCCAGACTATAGCCACTCATCGCGAAAAGCCAGTTCGGACTGATGTCAAAATGCCAATTGAAACCAAGGTGCCAAGTAAGGTTCCAGCGACGCTAGAGGCCTGGGTAAAGCTGCTCGATGGGGTGCGCCTGCCGGTGCCGAAAGAGAGCCACGACCAGGTGGTCAAGGCCATCGGCGACAGCCGCCGCTCGCTGCGCGAGATCGCCGAACTGCTGCAGGACAGCCCCGCCCTGGTGCTGTGCGTGATGCGCGAGGCCAACCACCCGGCCAGCCCCAGCCAGGCCGAGCCTGCCGAAAGCCTGGAAGTCGCCCTCAATCGCCTGGGCCTTGAACGCACCAGCCAGCTGCTGGCGCGCCTGCCCACCCTGCCCGGCGACGACATCCCGCCGGTACTGCGCCAGTTCATGCTGATCAGCCAGCATGCCGCGCAACAAGCCAACGGCCTGTTCGCCAGCCGCCTGGCGCGGCTGTGGCAGGACATCCACTGGGGCAGCCTGCTGTTTCTCTCGCCGCTGTGGCCGCTGGCCCTGGCCTACCCGAAACTGCTGGACACCTGGGAACTGCGAGTTATCCACAAGGGCGAGGACGCAGCCCTGGTCGAACATGAGCTGTTCGGCGTGCGCATCATGGCGCTGTGCCAAGCCGTGGCCGAGCACTGGCGCCTGCCTGGCTGGGTCACCCAGGGCTATCGCCTGCTGATCGACGAGCGCGAGCTGCTGGCCCAGGTACTGGCCATCGCCCGCGAACCCGAGCCCCTGGCACAACAGCAACGCCTGGACGAGGAGCCGGCCCTGCGCCGCTGGTTCAACCAGCCGCCCAATACCGTCCTGCTCGCCAATGGCCTGGCGCTGGCGGCCCAGGTCGGCTGGGACAATCCGCACCTGCTGCGCTGGCAACTGCTGACCGCGCTGTACCTGCAAACTTCGCTGGAAGATGTGCAGCAGCAGGTCCACCAACAGGCCGCGGCCAGCGCCCGCCACCATGCGCGCCACGCCCTGTTCCACCCAGCCGAAGCGCTGATCTGGCCCTGGCACCAGCGCCGCCCGCACCCGGACATGCTCACCCCGCCGCCGCCCAGCGCCGACGCGCTGGCGCACTGGCGCACGCTGTGCCAGGAACTGCTGGCCCAGCCAAGCCCGTTCTCCAACACCGTCCACCTGGCCACGCAAGCGCGCGAAGCGCTGCTGGCGTGCGGCATGCAGCGCATCATGCTGCTGAGCCTGGACAAGGCCAGCGACTACCTGCGCGTGCAGCAGACCGCCGGCCTGCCCAAGGAAGCCGACGCCATGGCACTGGCAATCGCGCAGAACAAACTGCTGCAAAAGCTGATGAGCAAAGCCGGGCAACTGCGCCTGACGCCCGACAACCATGCCCAGTTCGCCGCACTGCTGCCGGCCCCGTTGCGGGCGTTCTTCCGCAGCGAGCACCTGCTGCTGCGCTCGCTGGCCGTCGGCGAGCAGGTGCTGATGCTGGCGGTGGTCGACCAGGGCGGCAAGCCGCTGGCCGATGTCAGCGTGCAAGCCTTCGGCAAGACCGCGCAATGCATCGAGCGCGCCCTGGCCGTGTTTGCCAACCGCAACGCCTGAGCCTTGCGCTACAATCGCTGCTCTTTCCACCCTGGAGACCGTGGATGACTGACTTTTCCGGCTTGCCCCTGGTGATCGAAGCCGAGGACCTGCTACCGCGCCTGGCTTCGCCACAGCTGATCCTGGTCGACCTGAGCAGTGCCAATCGCTACGTCAGCGGGCACATCCCAGGGGCCCGCTTCGTCGAGGGCAAGCGCACCCAGCTGGGTCAACCGCCAGCACCCGGCCTGCTGCCGGCACTGGGCGACCTGGAGAAACTGTTCAGCGAGCTCGGCCACCGCAACGATGCCGTCTATGTGGTCTACGACGATGAAGGGGGCGGCTGGGCCGGGCGCTTCATCTGGCTGCTCGACGTGATCGGCCACCCGCACTACCACTACCTCAACGGCGGCATCCAGGCCTGGCCGGCAGACAAGCTGTCCACCGAGGCGCCGGCCCCCGCCAGCACCCCGGTACGCCTGCAGTTGCACGGCGAGCCGACCGCCACCCGCGAATACCTGCAAAGCCGGCTGGGCGCCGACGACCTGGTGGTCTGGGACGCCCGCGGCCCGCAGGAGTTCAGCGGCGAAAAAGTCCTGGCCGCCAAGGGCGGTCACATCCCCGGCGCGATCAACTTCGAGTGGACCGCCGGCATGGACCTGAACGACCACCTGCGCATCCGCAAGGACATCGCGCAAGTGCTCGAACAACTGGGCATCACCCCGGACAAGGAAGTGATTACCCACTGCCAGACCCACCGCCGCTCCGGTTTCACCTACCTGGTGGCCAAGGCCCTCGGTTACCCACGCATCAAGGCTTACGCCGGCTCGTGGAGCGAATGGGGCAACCACCCCGACACGCCCGTAGAAGTTTAAGGACGCTCAATGAAATCCCGTTTGTTCATCATCAGCCAGCACCTGCTGCCGCACCACTTGCTGTCGCGACTGGCCGGCTGCGTCGCCGAATGCCGCGCGCGCTGGTTCAAGAATGCCTTCACCGCCTGGTTCGCCAAGCGCTACCAGGTGAACATGTCCGAAGCGCTGGTCGAAGACTTGACTGCCTACGAGCACTTCAACGCCTTCTTCACCCGTGCCCTCAAGCCCGGCGCCCGCCCGCTGGACGAAACCCCCGGCGCCATCCTCTGCCCGGCCGACGGCGCGGTCAGCCAGCTTGGCCCGATCGAGCATGGCCGCATCTTCCAGGCCAAGGGCCACAGCTTCAGCGCCCTCGAGTTGCTGGGCGGCGACCCGGCCCTGGCCGCGCCTTTCATGGGCGGCGAATTCGCCACCATCTACCTGTCGCCCAAGGACTACCACCGCGTGCACATGCCGCTGGCCGGCACCCTGCGCGAGATGGTCTACGTGCCGGGCCGGCTGTTCTCGGTCAACCAGACCACCGCAGAGAACGTCCCCGAGCTGTTCGCCCGCAACGAGCGTGTGGTCTGCCTGTTCGACACCGAGCGCGGGCCGATGGCGGTAGTGCTGGTTGGCGCGATGATCGTCGCCTCGATCGAGACCGTCTGGGCCGGCCTGGTCACGCCGCCGAAGCGCGAGCTCAAGACCTTCCGCTACGACGAAGCCAGCCGCGCACCGATCCACCTGGAGAAAGGCGCCGAGCTGGGCCGCTTCAAGTTGGGCTCCACGGCGATCGTGCTGTTCGGGCCGGAGCAGGTGAAGTGGGCTGAAAACCTCGGCGCAGGCTCTGCCGTACGCATGGGTGAACTGCTGGCGCAGCCAACCCAGGCCTGATCCGCCGCCGCAATGAAAAAGGCCCTGCATCTGCAGGGCCTTTTCTTTTGGTGCATGGCGTATCAGGCGCGGCGTTCGTGCATCCGTGCCAGCTGGCGCTCCAGCATCGATGGGTACGGTTCCATCAACCGCTCCACGCAGCTCGCGCCCTCAGGGCTGGCGATCGGGCGGATGCGCGCACGCTGGCGCACCAGGGCATCGTCGCTGATTCGCCGCTCCACCAGCAGCAGGTTGCGGCTGTGCTGCGACAGCGCCAGGGCGTCCTGGGCCTGCTCGGTCATCAGCAGGTCGACCTGGTCCAGGCCCTGCAAGTCATCGGCCAGCACCAGGCCCAACTGCAGCTGCAGGGTGATGCCGCTGTCGGCCACCTCGATCTGCAGGGCATGGCCCAGGGCACGCAGCAGCTCACCGCAGCAGATGGCGTTGGTCAGGTAGTCCTCGCCACAGTCGCGGCTGTGGAACAGCAGCAGGGTGCCGCCGTCGCTCAGCGTGTGCAGCTCGCCTTCGTACAGCGAAGCAGCCTGGTCGAGGCAGTCGTTGTAGCGCTCCAGCAGCTCGGCAAGGCGGGTGCGCGGCAGGCGGCGCAGTTGCTCCTGGGAGCCCAGCTGCACGGCCAGCACGGCGCTGCTCTGGGGCTCGTTCGACTCGACGGCGCTCAGCTTGGCGGGGGCGGTTTCTTCGTCCATCAGACCGGCAAAGGCCTCGTCATCGTCGTCAGTTTCCTGCACCGCGACCTTGGCGCGCGGGGCGGCCTTGGGCGCTACCGGGACATCGTCGAAGTCGTCTTCTTCCTCGACCTCCGGCTCAGGCGGCGGTGGCGGGGCAAGGCGGGCGTGCAGCTGGCGGGCCAGGTCGCCGATTTCGTCCTGGCGGTCGATGGCCGGGGTGTAGGGGTGCGGGTCACGCAGCCAGACCCGCAGTTGCAGCAGCGGGGTGGAGATGAAGCGGCCCAGGCGCAGGCTCAGGGTGAGGGCCAGCGCCAGCAGGATGGCGGCAAGGATGCCCATGCTCTGCAGGCTGATCAGCATCGGCTGCTGGAACTGGCTCATGTCCAGGCTGATGCGCAGCTGGCCGGCGGTCACGTCCTGGAAGGTGATCTTGGTCTGGTACACCCCCTCTGCCTCGCCCAGCAGGCTGTTGCGCGGGCGCTGGCCGGCCTCGGCGAGGATGCGGTTGTCCACGCTGTAGATGGCGGCGTGGGCCACCAGCGGGTTCTTCACCAGGTTGCCGAGCAGCACGTTGAGGCTGAGGATGTCGTTGGACACCAGCAGTTCGGTGGCGGAGGTGGCGGTCTGCGTGGTCAGGCTCTGGCCAACGGCATCGGCCTGCTCATGCATGGCCTGCTTGAACTGCAAACCCATCACGCAGGCATAGATCACCAGGGCCAGGGCCACCAGGAAGATGTTATGGCTGGCGATACGCAGGGCCAGCGGGATTCGGCGCTGGCTGAGGGCTCGGTAGATCATCAGGAAGAAGTTGTCGGTTTTGACGGGCGTAGGCCGGTTCACAGAGCGCGGCTCTTAATGGCGAGAAAGTGCTGCGCAGTATAGCGAGCAGAGTTTTGTCGGCAAAGTATCGTTGGCGCCCGATGGTCACGGAAAATCGGTAGAATGCGCATTTTTCATCGAAGTCGGAGCCCGGTCTTGCGCGAAATCGTCCTGATCAACATCACTGGTGAAGACCGTCCAGGTCTTACCGCTGCCATCACCGGCGTCCTGCTCCAGGGCGGTGTGAACATCCTCGACATCGGCTTGGCGGTGATGCACGGCACGCTGTCGTTCGGCATCCTGGTCGACATTCCCGACAACGAAGTCGCCACCTCGCTGCTGCAGAGCGTGCAATCGAAGGCCCACGAGCTGAACCTGCAGGCGCGCTACACGCCGATCTCCGAAGCCGATTACCAGCACTGGGCCGACAGCCAGGGCGAGGCGCGCCATATCGTCACCCTGCTCAGCCGCCGGGTCACCCCGGAGCAGTTGCAGCGGGTCAGCGCGATCATCAGCCAATACGGCCTGACCATCGAGCGCATCGAGCGCCTGTCCGCCCGTGTGGCGCTGAATGCCGATGCCGATAACGGCAAGGCCGCGCTGGAGATCTCCGCGCGCGGCGAACCAACCGATGCCCAGGCCCTGCGTGCCGACTTCTTTGCCCTGTGCGAAGAGCTGAACATCGACATCGCCTTCCAGCGCGACGACCTGTTCCGCCGCAACCGCCGCCTGGCCGTGTTCGACATGGACTCCACGCTGATCGAAGCCGAAGTGATCGACGAGCTGGCCAAGGCAGCCGGCGTGGGCGAGCAGGTGGCAGAAATCACTGAGCGTGCCATGCGCGGCGAGCTGGATTTCCGTGCCAGCTTCAAGGAGCGCATGGCGCTGCTCAAGGGGCTCGACGTTGGCGCGCTGGATGAAATCGGTGCCTCGCTGCGCCTGACCGAAGGTGCCGAGCACCTGTTCGCCGAACTCAAGCGCCTGGGTTACAAGACCGCCATTCTGTCTGGCGGCTTCACCTATTTCGCCAAGCAGGTCCAGGCGCGCCTGGGCATCGACTATGTGTTCGCCAACGAGCTGGAAGTGGTCGACGGCAAGGTGACCGGTGTTGCCGTCGAGCCGATTGTCGACGCGCAGCGCAAGGCCGAGCTGCTGCAGAAGCTGGCTGCTGAAGAGGGCCTGCAGCTGGAGCAGACCATCGCCGTGGGCGATGGCGCCAACGACCTGCCAATGCTGTCGCTGGCCGGCCTGGGTGTGGCGTTCCGCGCCAAGCCGCTGGTGCGCCAGTCGGCCAAGCAGGCAATCTCCACGCTGGGGCTGGATGGCGTGCTGTATTTGCTGGGCCTGCGCGATCGCGACGCACGCGGCTGATGATTGACCGCCCCCTTCGCCGGCGTGCCGGCGAAGACAGAGGCAATGAAAAAGCCCGCATCGCTGCGGGCTTTTTCATGTCTGGCGGATCAGAACCGATAGACTTCCATATCGGTGCGGATCGGTGAAGCCATCGGGATCTTCGACTTCTCCGGCTCCTTCTTCACCTGTACCGGCGCCGCCTGCTTGCGGGGCGCTTCCTCGGCGATGGCAGGCTGGTTGGCCAGCGGCTTGACCGCACTGCTGAGCTGCTCGGCGAGCTTCTGCAGCAACTGGCCCTGGGCCTGCACCTGGGCCGATTCGCTGCCCTGGTGCGGTTGCTCGAGGTGAACGATACGGTTATCACGCACCTGGCCACGACGGTCCAGTACACGCCATTGCGCATCCAGGATCGCCGGTTGGTTCTTGCCCGAATCCAGGCGAGTGATGGTCAGCAGCACCTGCACGTCCGGGGTGAAACCCGCACTGGCGGGCGCCAGGACCACGCGCTGGCTGTCCAGGCGCCAGGCCAGCTGGCGCACCAGCAACTGATCGATGTCCGACGAAAGGCTACCGGCCCAGCGACCGTCGGTCGCCGCAGTCAGGCTGCCATCGGTCTGGCGCTGCAGGAAGGTTTCGCGTTGCAGGTAGTCGGCCACCGAAACAGGGCCAAGCACCACCGCCATGCCCGCCGCCTGGGAAGGCTGGCCAGGGTCACCGCTGTCGAGCTGATACAAGGCGACCGGCTGATGCATGCTGCACCCGCTCAGGCCCAGCAGCCCAGTCATCAACAGCGCAAATGGAAGGCGCAGAAATTTCATTCATCCCATCCAGGCGGTCGCCTCAAGACTGACCGCAGTGATACTCACGTAAATTCATCCGGGCACTCGGCCACGCCGGCGCCACAAGTGCACTATCATCCGCGAAATAGCGGCCCGACTCCAGCATTTCCGCCTGCAACGGCGCCGAAAGCGCCGCTGCAGACGCGCTACCGGCTTATGCCGGGGTCTCCACCAGCAGTGCATCGACACGCTGGAAGCCGCGTGGCAATTTGCTACCACGGCGACCGCGCTCACCCTTGTAATGCTCGAGGTCATCCGGCTTCAGAGACAGGGTACGCTTGCCAGCCTGCAATACAAGGGTCGCCCCCTCGCTGACCACCGCCAGATCGGTGACATATTCTTCACGGCTGGCCACCCGGTCGCCCGGCACGCCGATGATCTTGTTGCCCTTGCCCTTGCCCAGCTGCGGCAGGTCGGCGACCTTGAACACCAGCAGGCGCCCTTCGGTGGTCACTGCCGCCAGCCAATCCTGCTCGCGCTCGGCCACCGGGCGCGGGGTCATGACCTTGGCGCCGTTCGGCAGGCTCAGCAGGCCCTTGCCGGCCTTGTTCTTGGCCTGCAGGTCTTCACCCTTGACCACGAAACCGTAGCCGGCGTCGGACGCCACCACGTACAGGGCATCGTCGTCCGGCAGCAGCACGCACTCGAAGGTAGCGCCTGGCGGTGGCGTCAGGCGGCCGGTCAACGGCTCGCCCTGGCCACGGGCGGACGGCAGGCTGTGGGCAGCCAGCGAGTAGCTGCGCCCGGTGGAGTCGATCAACACGGCAAACTGGTTGGAGCGCCCGGCGGCAGCGGCCTTGAAGCCATCGCCGGCCTTGTACGAAAGCCCCGTGGCATCGATGTCGTGGCCCTTGGCGCAGCGCACCCAGCCCTTCTCCGACAGCACCACGGTGACCGGCTCGGTCGGCATCAGCTCGTTTTCCGACAGGGCCTTGGCTTCGGCCCGCTCGACGATCGGCGAACGACGGTCGTCGCCGTAGGTTTGGGCATCTTCGATCAGTTCGCTGCGTACCAGCTTGCGCAGCTTGGCATCGCTGCCCAGCAGCGTGGTCAGACGCTTCTGCTCCTTGAGCAGGTCGTCGGTTTCGCCACGGATCTTCATCTCTTCCAGACGCGCCAACTGACGCAGGCGCGTTTCGAGGATGTAGTCGGCCTGGATCTCGGTCAGCTCGAAACGCTCGATCAGCGCCTGCTTGGGGTGCTCTTCGGTGCGGATGATGTGGATCATTTCATCCAGGTTGAGGAACGCCTTGAGCAAGCCTTCCAACAGGTGCAGACGCCGCTCGACCTTGTCCAGGCGGTGCTGCAGGCGGCGACGAACGGTAGCGACACGGAATTCCAGCCACTCCAGCAACAATGCACGCAGGCTCTTGAGCTGCGGACGACCGTCGAGGCCGATGATGTTGACGTTGACCCGGTAGGTGCTCTCAAGGTCGGTGGTGGCGAACAGGTGCTGCATCAGTTCGGCGGCATCGACGCGGTTGGAGCGCGGGATGATGACGATGCGGCAGGGGTTCTCGTGGTCCGACTCGTCGCGCAGGTCAGCGACCATCGGCAGTTTCTTGGCCTGCATCTGCGCGGCGATCTGCTCCAGTACCTTGGCCCCGGAGACCTGGTGCGGCAGCGCGGTGACGACGATATCGCCGTCTTCGACGCGGTACACCGCACGCATGCGGATCGAGCCCTTGCCGCTCTCGTACATCTTGAGGATGTCGGCGCGCGGGGTGACGATCTCGGCCTCGGTCGGGTAGTCCGGCCCCTGGATGTGTTCGCACAGCTGCTCAAGCGTGGCCTTGGGCTCGTCGAGCAGGCGCACGCAGGCACTGGCCACTTCGCGCAGGTTGTGCGGCGGCACATCGGTGGCCATGCCCACGGCGATGCCGGTGGTACCGTTGAGCAGGATATTCGGCAGGCGCGCCGGCAATACCGCTGGCTCCTGCAGGGTGCCGTCGAAGTTCGGCACCCAGTCGGCCGTGCCCTGGCCCAGCTCGCTGAGCAGCACTTCGGAGTAACGCGACAGACGCGCCTCGGTATAACGCATGGCGGCGAACGACTTCGGATCGTCCGGCGCACCCCAGTTACCCTGGCCGTCGACCAGGGTGTAGCGGTAGCTGAACGGCTGGGCCATCAGCACCATGGCTTCATAGCAGGCCGAATCACCGTGGGGGTGGAACTTGCCGAGCACGTCACCGACGGTACGCGCCGACTTCTTGTGCTTGGAATCGGCATCGAGCCCCAACTCGCTCATGGCATAGACGATACGGCGCTGCACCGGCTTGAGGCCGTCGCCGATGTGCGGCAGCGCGCGGTCCATGATCACGTACATGGAGTAGTTGAGGTAGGCCTGTTCGGTGAATTCAGCCAGGGAACGGCGTTCGACACCGTCCAGGCTGAGTTCGAGTGAGTCGCTCATGCGGGCCTCGTCATTTCAGGTTCTGGCGCAGCAGCATGGTGCCGCCGCGCTGGGTAAATTCAAGTTGTTTGAGAGCGCTCATGCCCAGCAGCACGGCCTGGCCGTCGAGGCCGGGCACCACCAGGGCGCGCACGTCGCGCAGGTGGATATCGCCCAGCAGCAGGCTGTCGATGCGGGTGCGGTAACCCTCGGTACGGCCATTGGCGGTGCTCAGCGTCACCGGCGCACCACGGGCAAGATCCAGGTCGCGGGCCAGCGCCTCGGGGATGGCCACGTCGGTGGCCCCGGTGTCGAGCATGAAATGCACCACCCGGCCATTGATCGCGCCATCGGCGACAAAATGCCCCTGGCCGTTGCTCAGCAGGCGCACTTCGACGAAACCATCGCCCTGGGTGCTCTGCACTTCGCTGTTGGGGTTTTCCTGGCGTGCTTCCCACTGGCCGAAAAAGCGCGTGGCGAGGAACATCGCCGCCGCCCAGGCGAGCACCATCAGCACCCTGCCCGCACGTTTGCCCGGTGCCTGGCTCATGGTTTGCCGCTCCAGCCGCCCTGTGGCGCGGCGAAGCGCCAGACGATCGGCCGCGCTTCACCATCGGCGCGCACGCCGTTGTTGTTGTCCAGGCCAATCCAGGCGCCGTCCTTGTCGATCACCAGCGCTTCGGCCAGGCCGTAGGGTTGATCGTACTGACGGGGCGCCAGCAACGCGTCGGCGGCAAACGACCAGCAGCGCTCGACCGCGCCGCTGTCGGCATCGCGCCGGCAAATGCGGTAGGCATTGCGCTCCAGGGTGAACAGCTTGCCGTCGAACAACGCCAGGTCGGCGAAGTCCCGCGACAGGGCGCGAGCGCCCGGGAATTGAGCTGGCTGCATCTCGACGCCGGCCTCGCTGAATATCACGCAACTGCGCCCGCAGTCCCATACCGACTGCTGGCGCCGCACCGAAAGCAGGCCACGGCGCTCACGCTCGGCGGCCAGCCACAGGCGGTCGCCCGCCGGGTTGATCGCCAGGCCTTCGAACAAGGCATTGAAGTGCAGCAGCATGCCACTGCCACGGGCCTGGCGGACCATCGCCTGATCGATTTTCAACCAGTTCGGTTCACCTTCGGCTGGCAATTGCAGCACTGCTGCGTGCGCTTCGCTGACGACATAGAAGTTACCGGCCTGATCACAGGCGATCCCTTCGAAATCCAGCGCCCCGCCACGGATGAACGATGCGGCCCAGTTGCGCGACTTCAGCCCCCACGGCAGGCCGGTGTCCGGCGCCGCAGGCGGAGTGAACACCAGCGCTTCGGCGCGCCAGGTGCTGTCGCCCCGGTCGAGGCGATAGATGCGGTCATCGTCGCGGTCGGACACCGCCCACAGTGCCCCACGGCACATCGCCAGGCCGGACAGGTTGCCGCCATGCATGCCTTCGACCGGATGCTCGCGGGTGAGCTTGAGCTCCGGCCAGTCCTGCGCCAGGGCCGGCAACATCGACAACGCCAGGCAAAGTGCCAGGAGCGGACGAATCAAACCAGGACCTCGGCCAGGTTGCCTTTGGTCTCCAGCCAGTTCTTGCGGTCACCGGCGCGCTTCTTCGCCAGCAGCATGTCCATGATCTCGGTGGTACCCGCCAGGTCGTCGAGCGTGAGCTGGACCAGGCGCCGGGTGTTCGGGTCCATGGTGGTTTCGCGCAGCTGCGGCGGGTTCATCTCGCCCAGGCCCTTGAATCGGGTGACCTGCGGCTTGCCGCGCTTCTTCTCGGCGACCAGGCGATCGAGGATGCCATCACGCTCGGCTTCGTCGAGGGCGTAGTAGATCTCCTTGCCCAGGTCGATGCGGTACAGCGGCGGCATGGCCACGTAGACGTGACCGGCCTCGACCAGCGGGCGGAAATGCTGGACGAACAGCGCGCACAGCAAGGTGGCGATGTGCAGGCCGTCGGAGTCGGCGTCAGCGAGGATGCAGATCTTGCCGTAGCGCAGTTGGGTCAGGTCGGTGGCACCCGGATCGACGCCGATGGCCACGGCGATGTTGTGCACTTCCTGGCTGGCCAGCACTTCACCGCCATCGACCTCCCAGGTGTTGAGGATCTTGCCGCGCAGCGGCAGGATCGCCTGGAACTCCTTGTCCCGCGCCTGCTTGGCCGAACCACCGGCGGAGTCGCCCTCGACCAGGAACAGCTCAGCGCGCATCGGGTCCTGGCCTGCGCAGTCGGCCAGCTTGCCCGGCAGTGCCGGCCCCTGGGTGACGCGCTTGCGCTCGACCTTCTTG
Organism: Pseudomonas sp. EMN2; assembly: GCF_009650555.1. Lineage (NCBI taxonomy): Bacteria > Pseudomonadati > Pseudomonadota > Gammaproteobacteria > Pseudomonadales > Pseudomonadaceae > Pseudomonas > Pseudomonas sp. EMN2. The sequence goes on along the minus strand of NZ_VZZR01000022.1, from coordinate 55,360 downwards.
CTGGCCTTCAGGCGGCGGCCGGCGTTGCTGATGGCCAGCTCCGCCAGTTGCATGCCCAGCTCGGGGTGGGCGTTGAGCCACAGGCTGAACGCGTCCTTGACCACACCCGAGACGAATGCCGCCGCCTCGCGGGACGACAGGCGCTCTTTGGTCTGGCCGGAGAATTGCGGCTCCTGCATCTTCATCGACAAGACGAAGCTGATGCGCTCCCAGACGTCCTCCGGGGCCAGCTTGACCCCACGCGGCAGCAGGTTGCGGAACTCGCAGAACTCGCGCATGGCATCCAGCAGGCCCTGGCGCAGGCCGTTGACGTGGGTGCCGCCTTGCGCGGTGGGGATCAGGTTGACGTAGCTTTCCTGGATGCTGTCGCCGCCCTCGGGCAACCACAACAGGGCCCAGTCGACCGCCTCTTTATTACCGGCCAGGCTGCCGCAGAACGGCTCGTCGGGCAGGCGCAGGTATTCGCTGACCGAGTCGACCAGGTAGGAACGCAGGCCGTCTTCGTAGTGCCACTCGACCTTCTCGCCGGTGCCCTTGTCTTCGAAGCTGATCGACAGCCCTGGGCACAGCACGGCCTTGGCCTTGAGCACGTGCTTGAGGCGGCTGATGGAGAACTTGGGCGAGTCGAAGTACTTGGGATCAGGCGTGAAGTACACGCTGGTGCCGGTGTTGCGCCTGCCGACAGTGCCGACCACTTCCAGCTCGCTGGCCTTGAAGCCATCGGCGAAGGTCATCTGGTATTCGTTGCCATCGCGCTTCACGCGCACCCGCACCTGGGTGGACAGGGCGTTGACCACCGAAATACCGACGCCGTGCAAACCGCCGGAGAACTGGTAGTTCTTGTTGGAGAACTTGCCGCCGGCATGCAGCTTGGTGAGGATCAGTTCGACACCGGACACGCCCTCTTCGGGGTGGATGTCCACCGGCATGCCGCGGCCGTCGTCGCACACTTCCAGCGAGTGGTCGGCGTGCAGGATCACCTGCACCGAACGGGCGTGGCCGGCCAGGGCTTCGTCGACACTGTTGTCGATGACTTCCTGGGCCAGGTGGTTCGGCCGGCTGGTGTCGGTGTACATGCCCGGGCGTTTGCGGACCGGGTCAAGGCCCGAGAGGACTTCGATGGCGTCTGCGTTATAGGCGCTAGCGCTGGGATTGGCCATGGGGTCTCGTCGTCAGTCAGGTGAATGCAAAAAGCTCAAAGTACAGAAAAATCCAGCGCCGCATACTGCCCACGGGCAATACCGGCAAAGGTCAGCAACGCCGGGAGCTGTTCGGCGAAGCCTTGGTAGCTGTGGTCGCCGCCGGCCTGGATGCGCAGGGCACAGGCTCGGTAATAGCCCTCGGCCTGGCGATAGTCCAGTGTTTCATCGGCGGTCTGCAACCACACTTGATAGCGGGCGGCGTCCGTGGGCGGTGGCACTTCGAGCTCGGCCAGGGCCTGCACATGGTCGTGGGTCAGCTCCCAGGCTTCGTCGGTATACAGGTTGCGCTGGGTGCCGAGATAACCATCGAACAGCCGGTGCGGGGCGACCGCCGGGTTGATCAGCAGGGCCTTGAGGCCGTGGCGCTCGGCCAAGTGGGTGGCATAGTAGCCGCCCAGCGAGCTGCCGACCAGCAAGGGCGCGCCGAGCTCGCCGATGGCGGCCTCCAGCTGGGCGATGGCCTGGCGCGGGTGGTGATGCAGGGCCGGGACGCGCAGTTGCTCAGCCAGGCCGAGCTGCTGCATGACCGCCTCGAGTTGGCGGGCCTTCTTCGACAGCGGCGAGCTGTTGAAGCCATGGATATAAAGGATGGAACCCGACATGCTGCCCCCGGACGCAAAGACGCGCAGTGTAGCCTGTTCGAAGGGCATTGGCGCAGTGTGGGGATTTTCGCAACACATTCTTCAAAATGCGCGCTGCGACTTTCATGGAAAGATCATCAGCTTCTGACTTAGCAAGGACACTGTGGGAGCGGCTTTAGCCGCGAACACCGGCAGAGCCGGTGCCATCCACCGCGTCGCCTGCTTCGCGGCTAAAGCCGCTCCCACAGGATTAGTTCCCGCTTGGGTTCAGTAGCCGGGGCTGTTGAAGTCCAGCGTCACCACAAAATCCCGCGCCCGCTCCACCCCGGTCTCCAGCCGCCCGTCGGCATGCAGGCGCAACCAGCGATACCCCGGCTGCTCTTCACTCACCTGGAAGTCCTCGCTGCCCGGCGCAAACTGGATGCAGGTCGAGGGCGTGGCCAGCAAGCGCAGACCCTCGCGCAGCTGGTCGAATTCCTGGTGAACATGCCCCCAGAGCAGCGCTTTCACCTGTGGATAACGTTTCACGCGCATCAGCAGTTGGTCAGCATTGCGCAAACCGATCGGCGCCATCCACGCACAACCGATATCCACCGGCTGGTGGTGGCAGCACACCAGGCAATGCCGCTCACCGGCAGTAGCCAACGCCTGGTCCAGCGTGGCCAGCTGGTCTTCGGCCAGCAGCCCGAACGTGGCACCGACCACCGCCGAATCGAGCATCACGATGCGCCAGTCACCGATATCGGTCACCGCCGTGATCAGCTCCGGCGCCACCTTGGCCATTACCTGGGCTTCGTCATGATTGCCCGGCAACCAGCGTGCCGGCGCACCGAACACGGCGGTCAACCCGCGGAATGCTTCATAGGAGGCCACACTGGCATCCTGGGACAGATCCCCGGTGCACAGCAGCAGGTCAATGCGCGGCTGTTCACGGCGCACCTGCGCCACCACATGTTCAAGGCTGTCACGGGTATTGAGCCCCAGCAGCGTCCCAGCCGGATCGGCGAACAGATGGGCATCGGTCAGTTGCACCACATGAACGGGTGACTCTGCGAAAAGTGCTTGCGGCAACGGCCGTCTCCTCGAACGGATTCAGCACGGATTATGGCGATGGATCGCTGTGGAGCAAATACTCGAAGCCGACGGGCGTCACATTTCAGCGCACGGTCGCCAGTTCGTGGCCACAGGCCAGGCAGTGGCTGAGCCATTCGCCGAGGAACAGGTTGAGCTGGGCCTTCTCGTCAGGCTGGTGCATCGCCCTGTTGGGGTACGGGTAGATGCTGTGCAGGCGGCGGGTATGCTCGGCGCTGACCACTTCGGCCATGCGCGCGTCGTGATACACCTGCACCTCAAGCTCAGGCACCGGCAACCACGGCAGGCTGTGCTCCTGGCGCACCCGCAGGGTGGTGGTATAGGGGCAGGCCAACAGCACTTCGAGCACCAGCACGCCGAGCATCTGGTCGCCCTGGGTCATGCCGATGCGCCGCGAGCTTTGCGTGGTGCGCATCTCCGGCAGCAGGCGCATCAGGCGGGCGTAGTTGGCCTCACAGGCCGTCTGCAGCCCGACCAGGTCGACTCGATAGCGCTCGCGCAGCAGGTTCACTTCCACATACCTCGTACTTCATCACGGTTCAGTGCCAGCCATTGCAGGCCGATGATCGTGGCAGCGTTGTGAATCCTGCCATCGCGCACCGCTTGCAACGCATCCTCGAATGCCCAGACGCGCACCCGGATATCCTCGCTCTCTTCTTCAAGGCCATGCAGGCCGCCCGCACCTTCGCTACTGCAACGCCCAAGGTAGAGATGGACAAATTCGTCGCTGCCGCCGGGTGACGGGAAGTACTTGGTGATCGGCCAGAGCGCCTTGAACGTCAGGCCCGCTTCTTCTTCACCTTCGCGACGGGCAACTTCTTCAGGGTCTTCCCCATCCTTGTCGATCAGCCCGGCCACCATTTCGATGAGCCACGGGTTGTCGACCTTGTCCAGGGCACCCACGCGGAACTGTTCGATCAATACCACTTCGTCGCGCTGCGGATCGTAGGGCAGCACACAGACGGCGTCGTGCCGCACGAACAGCTCGCGGGTGAATTCACGGCTCATGCCGCCAGCGAACAGCTCGTGACGCAGGTGCAGCTTGTCCAGTTTGTAGAAACCCTTGAACAACTGCTCGCGCCGGGCAATCTCGACCTTCTGGGGCACCGAATTCAACGTATCCGTCATGCAAACTCCTCATTACCTCGTTTACCGCATCGCGCAATCCTACTCTGCGCGCCGCCCGGTTTCATCCCTTTGTGGCGACCGTTCGGGCACTCGGGACAGGCGCTACGCTCTCTGTTAGCTTAGTGGCGAACTGAAGGCCGCGCAGGCGGTCCAAGGCCGATCATCACCGTTGTGCAAGGATCATCATGACGCTAGTCAAACTGACTTCCGTGGCCGTGCTGGCAGTCGCCCTCAGCGCCTGCCAGAGCCTGTTCACGCCCAACTACCGGGCACCGCTCGAGGTCAAGCGCGATGCCTGGGAGCATGTAAAACCCGGCTGCAGCGAGAGCGACTGCCCGCTGGTGAACATCGACACCGTGCACTTCCCGGCGCTGCCCAAGCTCGACGCCATCGTCGAAAAACGCCTGCTGCAACTGACCGAGGACAACCAGCGCGGCACCCCGCCAGCCTCGCTGCAGGCCTATGAGCAGCAGTACCTGGCCCGCGCCGACAAGCGCAACAGCAGCTACCTGCAAGCCAAGGTACGCGAGCAGCATGACGGGCTGGTGATCGTCGAGCTGTCCAGCTACCTCGACAGCGGCGGCGCCCATGGCATGCCCGGGCGCGGTTTCATCAACTACTCGCGCAAGCTGGACAAGGTGCTGACCCTGGACGACATGCTGGTGCCCGGCCAGAAAGACACCTTCTGGAAGACCGTCGAGGAGTCCCACCGCGCCTGGCAGATCAGCACCGGCGTGGACAAGGACCCCGAGTTCGTCAAGACCTGGCCGTTCAAGCCGTCGCCGCACATCGCCCTGACCTACGGCGCGGTGATCGTGAAGTACGAGGTCTATGCCATCGCGCCCTACTCCATGGGCCACGTCGAGCTGAAGATCCCCTACCCACGCCTCAATGGCGTGATCAGGCCCGAGCTGTTTCCCGGCCGCGGCTGATCGATAGCACCCCATGCAGTACCCCTGCCAGCAGCAGTGCCGGCAGGGTCGCCCCCAGCTCCGGTGCCTGGCTGGCCATCAGGTGATAAGCCGCCACCCCCAGCGCCCAGGCCAGCAGCGCCTGCCAGTGCAGCCCTTCGACCAGCGCCGGCATGCGCCGACGACGAACCACGAAGTGGTCCACCAGCACCACGCCGAACAGCGGCGCAAACACCGAGCCGATCAACAGCAGGAAGTTCTGGTACTGGGCCAAGGGCGCCAGCAGTGCGATCAGGGTGCACAGCACACCGATGGCCAGCGCCAGGTGCTCGACCTTCATTTTCACCAGCAGGCCGGTCGAAACCGCTGCCGAGTGAATGTCGGCAAAGGCGTTCTCCGACTCGTCGAGCAGAATCAGCAGCAGCGGAATGCCCAGCCCGGCGCCAGCCAGGGCCAGCAGCAGTGCATTCACCTCGCCACTCGGGGCGAAGGCCAGGGTGTAGGCCACGCCCAGGCTCATCAGCCAGGCATTGCCAATGAAGAAGCCCAGCGCGGTACCGCCGAACACCCGGCTGGCGCGCTTGCCGAAACGCGAATAGTCGGCGATCAACGGCAGCCACGACAGCGGCATGGCGATGACGATATCGAAGCCCAGCGCCAGCGACAGCGAGCCATCGCCTGGGCGGCGCCACAGGTCGGCCAGGTCCGCCTTGGCGAACAGGTTCCAGGTCAACCACAGGCAAGCGCCGAGCAGCAGCCAGATCCCCCATTTGCGCAGCACCTTGCGCACGAACGCCAAGGGCCCGCTGACCGCCAGCAAGGTGGCCAGGGCACCGAAGCACAAGGTCCACAGCAGCGGGCTGTTCCAGCCACTGTCCTCGCCGAAGGTGCGCGCGCCCAGCAGGCTCGCGGCATCGCGCATGACGATGATCTCGAACGAGCCCCAGCCCACCAGCTGCAGTAGGTTGAGCAGCGCCGGCAGGCGCGCGCCGTGTCGGCCCAGCGACAGGCGCAGGGTGGCCATGGCCGACAGGCCGGTGTCGCTGCCGATCACCCCGGCGGCCGCCAGCAGCAGCACGCCTACTGCCGTGCCCAGGGTGATCGCCAGGATCGACCCGGCCAGGCCCAGGCCCGTGGCCAGCAGCCCGCCGACCTGCAGGACCATCAGGCCGATGCCGAGGGAGAACCACAGCGAGAACAGGTCGCGGGCGCCGAATTGGCGGTGATGGGAAGGGACCGGGTAGTCGGGGGAGAAGTGGCTGGGTGTTGTCATGATTGTTCGCCGGATGACTGGACTAAGTTGGCAAACGTGGGAGCGGGCTTGCCCCGCGATGGCGTCGGCAGACCCGACATCGCCATCGCGGGGCAAGCCCGCTCCCACGTTGCGTTACAGCTGACGCGTCAGACTTTCTGGTACAGCTGGCTGCCTTCCTGGCGGAACCGCTCGGCCTGCTCGCGCATGCCCTGCTCGGCCGTCACATCGACGGTGTCGATCTTCGCGGCATACTCACGCACTTCCTGGGTGATCTTCATCGAGCAGAACTTCGGCCCGCACATCGAGCAGAAGTGCGCGACCTTGGCCGACTCCTTGGGCAGCGTCTCGTCGTGGAACGAGCGCGCGGTGTCCGGGTCCAGGCCGAGGTTGAACTGGTCTTCCCAGCGGAACTCGAAGCGTGCCTTGGACAGCGCGTTGTCGCGGATCTGCGCGCCCGGGTGGCCCTTGGCAAGGTCGGCGGCATGGGCGGCGATCTTGTAGGTGATGATGCCGGTCTTGACGTCATCCTTGTTCGGCAGGCCCAGGTGCTCCTTGGGCGTGACGTAGCAAAGCATGGCGCAACCGAACCAGCCGATCATCGCCGCACCTATCCCTGAGGTGATGTGGTCGTAACCCGGGGCGATGTCGGTGGTCAGCGGGCCGAGGGTGTAGAACGGCGCCTCGTCGCAGCACTCCAGCTGCTTGTCCATGTTCTCCTTGATCAGCTGCATCGGCACGTGGCCAGGGCCTTCGATCATGCACTGCACATCGTGCTTCCAGGCGATCTTGGTCAGCTCGCCGAGGGTTTCCAGTTCACCGAACTGGGCGGCGTCGTTGGCGTCGGCGATCGAGCCCGGGCGCAGGCCGTCGCCCAGCGAGAAGCTGACGTCGTAGGCCTTCATGATTTCGCAGATCTCGTCGAAGTGCGTGTACAGGAAGTTCTCTTTGTGGTGCGCCAGGCACCACTTGGCCATGATCGAGCCACCGCGGCTGACGATGCCGGTGACCCGCTTGGCGGTCAGCGGCACGTAGCGCAGCAAGACGCCGGCGTGGATGGTGAAGTAGTCCACGCCCTGCTCGGCCTGTTCGATCAGGGTGTCGCGGAACAGCTCCCAGGTCAGGTCTTCGGCAACGCCATTGACCTTTTCCAGGGCCTGGTAGATCGGCACGGTGCCGATCGGTACCGGCGAGTTGCGGATGATCCACTCGCGGGTTTCGTGAATGTGCTTGCCGGTGGACAGGTCCATGACCGTGTCCGAACCCCAACGGATGCCCCAGGTCAGCTTGGCCACTTCTTCCTCGATCGAGGAACCCAGGGCGCTGTTGCCGATGTTGCCGTTGATCTTCACCAGGAAGTTGCGGCCGATGATCATCGGCTCGAGTTCGGTGTGGTTGATGTTGGCCGGAATGATCGCGCGGCCACGGGCGATTTCTTCGCGGACGAACTCGGGGGTGATCTCTTTCGGGATGTTGGCGCCGAAGCTGTGGCCGGCATGCTGCTGGTCCAGCAGGCCGGCGGCGCGGGCTTCCTGCAGTTTCATGTTCTCGCGGATGGCAACGTATTCCATCTCGGCGGTGATGATGCCCTGGCGGGCGTAGTGCATCTGCGACACGTTGGCGCCGGGCTTGGCGCGGCGCGGGTTGCGCACATGGGCAAAGCGCAGCTTGGCCAGCTCGGCATCGTTCAGGCGCTGCTGGCCGAAGTTGGAGCTCAGGCCTTCCAGGCGCTCGGTGTCGCCACGGGCATCGATCCACGCCGAACGCACATCGCCCAGGCCCTTGCGCACGTCGATGACGACGTTGGGGTCGGTGTACGGGCCGGAAGTGTCATACACCAGCACCGGGGCGTTCTTTTCGCCGCCGAAGTCGGTGGGGGTGTCGTGCAGGCTGATTTCACGCATGGGCACGCGGATGTCGGGGCGCGAACCTTCGACGTAGACCTTGCGCGAATTGGGCAGGGGTTGTACGGACTGTTGGTCGACTTGGGCCGACTCGCTCAGGCTGATAATTTTTTCTTGTTTGCTCATCACAGGCTCTCCAGACAGCTTCCTAGCGGGCGGAATGTCGGGGTGAACCTGAAAGGCGCGGACGCACTCGTGGTGACGAGTGCAGTGCCGGATATGGGGTGCCATGAGCTGCACGCAGCTGTGACGATCCCGGACCTGGCACAAGAGGCTCCCGGGATGTGAGAGCAATCTTGTTCCCTACGCAGGCGCTAACCTGATCAGGTTCAACGGGATCCGCAACTTTGCGATCTCAGCCTTTGCATCAAGGCACCCCGACAAGAACCTGCGCAGTCTAAGCTGGAGTGGTCGGCAAAGCCAAGCGGGTATTTGGGGGGCATGACAAAAGGCACAAACAGTGGATTGTTGATGCCTGCGCGTGGCACTACACTGGCGCACCGCTCGATACCCGACAGTACAGTAATTAAATCTTGATCAAGGATTGCCCTATGCTGCGCAAACTCTCACTGGCGATTGCCGTGTCTTGTGCGACCCACGGAGTGGCGTGGGCAGTGGATACGCCCACCACGGTCAAGACCGACCTGGTCAGCGTCTACCAGGAAGCGGTCGACAACAACGCCGACCTGGCCGCCGCCCGCGCCGACTACGGCGCCCGCCGCGAAGTGGTGCCACAGGCCCGCGCCGGCCTGCTGCCCAACCTGTCGGCCGGTGCCGAAATGATGAACACCCGAACCAAGCTCGACGACCCGTCGATCACCTCCAACCGCAGCGGCAATTCCTGGAGCGCCACCCTGGCCCAGCCGATCTTCCGCGCCGATCGCTGGTTCCAGCTGCAAGCCGCCGAAGCCGTCAACGAGCAGGCCGCGCTGGAACTGTCGGCCACCGAGCAGAACCTGATCCTGCAAACCGCCGAGAACTACTTCAGCGTGCTGCGCGCCCAGGACAACCTGGCCTCGACCAAGGCCGAGGAAGCCGCGTTCAAGCGCCAGCTGGACCAGTCCAACGAGCGTTTCGACGTCGGCCTCTCGGACAAGACCGACGTACTGCAATCCCAGGCCAGCTACGACACCGCCCGGGCCAACCGGATCATCGCCGAGCGCCAGGTGCAGGACGCCTTCGAGGCCTTGATCACCCTGACCAACCGCCAGTACAGCTCGATCCAGGGCGTGGTCCACACCCTGCCGATCCAGGTACCGATCCCCAACGACGCCAAGGCCTGGGTCGAAACCGCCGGGCGCCAGAACCTCAACCTGCTGGCCACCAACCACGCGGTCGATGCCGCCGAAGAGACCCTGCGCCAGCGCAAGGCCGGCCACGCGCCGACCCTCGATGCGGTGGCCAAGTACCAGAAGGGCGACAACGATAGCCTCGGCTTCACCAACCCTTCGCAGAACGGCATCCGTTACGGCGGCGACGTGGAGCAGACCAGCGTCGGCCTGCAGTTGAACATTCCGATCTACAGCGGCGGGCTGACCAGCTCGCAGGTACGCGAGGCCTACCAGCGCCTGAGCCAGAGCGAGCAGCAGCGCGAGAGCCTGCGCCGCCAGGTGGTGGAGAACACCCGCAACCTGCACCGCGCGGTGAACACCGACGTGGAACAGGTGCAGGCGCGCAAGCAGTCGATCATCTCCAACCAGAGCGCGCTGGAAGCCACCGAGATCGGCTACCAGGTGGGTACCCGCAACATCGTCGACGTGCTGGATGCCCAGCGCCAGCTGTACACCTCGGTGCGCGACTACAACAACAGCCGCTATGACTACATCCTCGACAACCTGCGCCTGAAGCAGGCGGCGGGGACCTTGAGCCCGCAGGACCTGCAGGACCTGGGGCGCTACCTGAAGGCCGACTACAACCCGGACAAGGACTTCCTGCCACCGGACCTGGCGGCGGCGGCGGCGAAGAATTTCGAACGCAGGCCTTGAAGGAACGAGTTTCGTGGGAGCGGGCTTGCCCCGCGATAGGGCCCTATCAGGCAGTGATGTTGCCTGGTCGGACGCTATCGCGGGGCAAGTCGCATCGGCGCACCGCCGCTCCCACGGGTACCTACAAACTCAGCAGTCGCCCCAAACCATCCAGCAACCGCTGCAACGCGCCCTGATTGGCCTGCATCACCGCCCTGCCCGCCTCGCCCATGCGTCGGGCATCCTGCGGCAGCTCGACCAGGCGGCGCACCGCGCCGGCCAGCCCCTCGGCATCGTCCACCTGCTGCAACGCCCCTGCATCACGCAGCATCGCGCTGATCTCGAGGAAGTTGAACACATGCGGCCCCATCAGCACCGGCAACGCCAGCGCTGCGGGCTCCAGCGGGTTGTGCCCGCCGGTGGCCACCAGGCTGCCACCGACAAAGGCGATGTCGGCCAGGGCATAGAGGAACAGCAACTCGCCCATGGTGTCGCCCAGCAGCACCTGGGTCTGGGCCTGAACCGCCTCCCCCGTGGAACGGCGCACCGTGGCGAATCCGGCGCTGCACAGTGCATGCACCGCATTGAAGCGCTCGGGGTGGCGCGGCACCAGGATCAGCAGCGCATCGCCGTGCACCTGGAGCAGTTGCCGGTGCGCGTCGAGGATCAACGCATCCTCGCCGTCATGGGTGCTGGCGGCGATCCACACCGGGCGCTGCGCCGCGCCCCATTGCTCGCGCAACGCCTGGGCGCGGGGCAGCAGCTGCTCATCGACTTTCAGGTCGAACTTGATCGACCCCGTCACCTGCACGCATTCGCTGCGCGCACCAAGGCTGCGAAAGCGCTCGGCCTCGGTCTCGGTCTGCACGGCGATCAGGCTCATTTCCTCGAGCATCGGCCGAGTCAGGCCGGCAAAGCGGGCATAACCACGCGCCGACCGCTCGGACAACCGCGCATTGGCCAACGCCACCGGGATGCCGCGCTTGGCACACTGGTGGATATGGTTCGGCCACAGCTCGGTTTCCATGATGATGCCCAGTTTCGGCCGCACATGGTCGAGGAAGCGCCCGGCCGCCCAGGGCAGGTCATAGGGCAGGTAGCAGTGCTGCACCCGCGGCTCGCCGTCGAACATGGCGCGGATGCGCTCCGACCCGGTCGGGGTCATGCAGGTCAGGGTGATCGGCAGGTCCGGGTACTGCTTGAGCAGCGCGCGAACCAAGGGCGCGGCAGCGATGCTCTCGCCCACCGACACCGCATGCACCCAGATCCCGCCCTGTTTCAGCGGCGGCAGCTTGCAGGCGAAGCGCTCATTGATACGTGCACGGTACGCCGGCGCCTTGCGCCCACGCAGGAACAGGCGCAGCGCGACCAGCGGCAGGCCCAGGTGAAACAGCAGGGAGTAGAGGGTTCTGTTCATGGCGGCGGAGTTTACCCGATCGCACGCAGGTGCACGGCAAAACGCTCGGCCAACCATTGCGCCGCCGGCCCCAGCGGCTCGTCACGGCGCCAGGCCAGCTCGGCCACCAGCGCGGGCGGGCGCCACTCGCTGTCCAGCTCGACCATCTGTGCCTGGTAGGTGGGGTACTGCACCACGTGGCGCGGCAACCAGGCCCAGCCCAGGCCGCGCATCAGCAGCTCGGCCATGGCGTAGAAGCTGTCGGCACGCCAGACCTGCGGGCTGATCGCCTCGCCGCCCGGATAACCGCTCTGCTGTGGGGTGATCAACAACTGGCGATGACGCGCCAGCTGCTGACGGCTGACCTTGCCCTGCCCTGCCAAGGGGTGGCCGATGGCGCACACGGTGACCATCTCGACGCTGCCCAGGGCGCGCCGCTCCAGCGAGGAGGGAATGCTTTCGTGGTGGAAGAACAGGCCCAGGTCGGCACGTCGCTCCACCAGCTTGCGCGCCACATCGCCCTGGGCACCGCTGGCCAGCTGCACTTCCAGGTAGGGGTAGTGCGCGGCCAGTTCGTCGAGGCTGTCGATCACCGGCTGATAGGGCATGGCCTCATCCTGGGCTACCCGCAGCAAGGCTTCCTGGCCGCGCATCAGGGCCAGCGCCCGGCCGTCCAGGCGTTCGCACTGGCGCAGCAGTTCGCGGGCGTCTTCCAGCAGTGCCGCGCCGCTTTCGGTCAGCCGCGGCTGGCGGCCACTGCTGCGCTCGAACAGGGTCACGCCCAGGTCGGTCTCAAGCAGGGCGATGGCGGTGCTCACCGCTGACTGCGCCTTGCGCTGCTCCCGCGCCACGGCGGAGAACGACCGCAGTTCAGCGGTGCGCACGAACAGGCGCAGTTGCTCCAGGTTCCAGTGTTCGGTCATGACCAACCTATCTCCATTGCAGATAGGTAATGACTTTACCCCATCCCAGCATCCCCTAGAATGCCCGACCAGCAACGGAGGAACCGAACCATGAACGCCTATACCTATCTCGCCATCGCCATCTGCGCCGAAGTCATCGCCACTGCTTCCATGAAAGCGGTCAAGGGCTTGAGCACGCCGTTGCCGCTGCTGCTGATGATCTGTGGCTATGGCGTGGCGTTCTGGATGCTCACCCTGGTGGTGCGCAGCATCCCGGTGGGCATCGCCTATGCAATCTGGTCGGGGCTGGGCATCGTGCTGATCAGCGTCGCAGCGCTGGTGATCTATGGGCAGAAGCTGGATGTGCCGGCTATGTTGGGGATGGCCATGATTGTCGGCGGGGTGGTGGTGATCCAGGTGTTCTCGAACACTGCCGGGCACTGAGACCGGTCGCATTTTTTGCGTGGGAGCGGGCTTGCCCCGCGATGACGATAGCGGGATGCCTACCTGATCGCGGGGCAAGCCCGCTCCCACGACCAGCGCCCTTGCACAGCCTGTATACTGCGCACCTTGTCCCAGCTTTAGAGGTGCCCGCATGCCATCCGCCATTTCCACCGACGTGCTGATCGTCGGTGCCGGGGTCGCCGGCCTCTGGCTCAATGCCCGCCTGCGCAAGCAGGGTTATTCGACCGTGCTGGTGGAGCGCGCCAGCCTGGGCGGCGAGCAGACCATCAAGTCGCAAGGCATCATCCACGGCGGCACCAAGTACGCCCTGCATGGCGCCCTGACCGGCGCCTCCGAGGCCATCGCCGACATGCCGCGGCGCTGGCGCGAAGCCCTCGCCGGCACGGGCGAGCTGGACCTGACCGGCACCCGCCTGTTGTCCGATGCCCACTACCTCTGGTCCCCCGGCACCCTGGCCGGCAACCTCACCAGCTTCTTCGCCAGCAAGGCCGTGCGTGGCCGGGTCGACCAGGTCAAGGGCGAGCAACTGCCGCCGGCCCTGCAGGACCGCGCCTTCAAGGGCAAGGTGTACCGCCTGGCCGAACTGGTCATCGACGTACCCAGCCTGCTGGCCAACCTGGCGCAGCTGGCCGGTGACAGCCTGCTGGCCGGCGAGCGCATCGAAGCGTTGCGCGAGGGCGACGAACTGGTCGGGTTGAACGTCGATGGCCGCGAGATCCGCGCCCAGCGCATCGTCCTCAGTGCCGGTGGCGGCACCGAAGACCTGCTGCACGCCCTCGGCCTGAACCAGCCGACCATGCAGCGCCGCCCCCTGCACATGGTCCTGGCCAAAGGGCCGAACCTCAAGCCGCTGTATGCCCACTGCCTGGGCGGCGGGCCCAAGCCGCGCATCACCGTCACCACCCACCCGGCGGCCGACGGCCAGTGGGTGTGGTACCTCGGTGGCGACCTCGCCGAAGCCGACGGCGTCGCCCGCGAACCGGCCGCGCAGATTGCTGCCGCGCAAAAAGAAGTTGCCGGCCTGTTGCCCTGGGTCGATCAGAGCCTGATCCGCTGGGCCACGCTGCGCATCGACCGTGCCGAACCTGGGCAATCTGGCCTGGTGCGCCCGGACAACGCCTTCCTCGCCGAGCAACAGCGCCTGCTGGTGGGCTGGCCGACCAAGCTGGCCCTGGCGCCGGACCTGACCGACCGCGTGCTGGCCAGCCTCGAGCGCGACGGCATCCGCCCGGCCGCCCGCCCCGACCTCACCGACCTGCCGCGCCCGCCACTGGGCGTACCGGCCTGGGAGCAACTGCTGCCATGAGCCTGCCAACCCTGCACGATCATCACCGCGCACTGGGTAGCACCGGCCTGCGTGTTTCGCCACTGGGCCTGGGCACGGTCAAGCTCGGCCGCGACCAGGGCGTGAAATACCCCAACGGCTTCACCATCCCCGATGACGAAGCCGCCCGCCTGCTGCTCGCCCAGGCCCGCGAATTGGGCATCAACCTGATCGACACCGCACCGGCCTATGGCCGCAGCGAGGAGCGCCTGGGCCCGCTGCTGCGTGGCCAGCGCGACCAATGGGTGATCGTCAGCAAGGTCGGTGAAGAATTCGACGACGGCCAATCGCGCTTCGACTTCAGCGCCGCGCACACCCGTCGCTCGGTGGAGCGCAGCCTCAAGCGCCTGGAAACCGACCGCATCGAACTGGTGCTGGTGCACTCCGACGGCAACGACCTGGCGATCCTCGAGCACGAAGAGGTTTATGAAACCCTTGCCGCACTCAAGCAGGAGGGCAAGATTCTCGGCTATGGTTTCTCTGGCAAAACCGTTGCCGGTGGCCTGAAAGCCCTGGAACAGGGCGATTGCGCCATGGTCACCTACAACCTCAACGAGCAGGCGGAGCGCCCGGTGCTGGACTACGCTGCCGAGCACGGCAAGGCCATCCTGGTGAAGAAAGCCCTGGCCAGCGGGCATGTCTGCCTGGCCCCCGGGGTCGACCCGGTGCAGGCCAGCTTCGAGCTGCTGTTTGCCCACCCGGGTGTGAACAGTGCCATCGTCGGCACCATCAACCCGCTGCACCTGGCCCACAACGTGGCCACCGTCGCCCGCATCCTGGCCCGGCCCTGAGCCGCCCGGGCGGGGGCCCAACGCAAGGAGGAGCCTCGTGCCGCGTACGCTGATCCGCAAGAACCCGAGCAACTTCAAGACGCTGCCGCTGCACGTCGAGGCCACCCCCGATGGCCTGACCTACCAGAGCATCGGCATGCCGCTGAACTTCGCCCAGACCCTGCAGCGGCGCAAGGCCATTCAGGTCGCCGACTCCGAGCACTTCGTGGCCGAGCTGGCCAACCTCGGCGTCTCGGTGCGCCTCACCCTGAACTGGCAGGGCCGCGACTACTGGGTGCTGGTGCGCCAGCGCCGCCAGGACCGTGGCGATGTGGTGCTCAAGCTGATTTCCGGCTATGTGCCCGCCCACGAGTTGAACCTGCCGCTACTCACCGCCATTCAGGAAGTGGCCGAGGAATGCCTGCTGGAAACGCCCGAGGGCTGGCTGGGCGGGCGCTTCAACGATACCTGGCTGCCGGCGCCCTACGCCGCCGCCCTGCACTACCGCGAAGCACCGCCCTTCGTGCTCTCGCCCGAATCCGGCGCCGCCCGCCCGGTGCACTGTGCCAAGCTGATGCTGCTGGAGCGGCCACGGGCCTACGTGCACCTGCCGACGGCCTCGCTGCAGTTGATCTATGACCTGCGCCTGCAGGTGCCCAGGGAAGCCAAGCCGTTGAGCCTGTTCCACGTCGATGAACGGCTGGAAGGTGATCAGTTGGTGGCGCGGCTGAACCGCAAGCGCCCGGACCTGTACCTGATGCCTTTGAAGGATGGCCAGCCGCTGCCTGAGCTCTACACCCTGAAGAAGGACCAGCTGCTGCCAGCGAGTACGCGCGGGGTGTGGCTGGCAGAAAGCTTTGCGCGCCAGGAGGGCTGGGTGGTACGCGATGAGCGGGTGCGCTGGCGGGATTGGCTGAAGCAGCAGGGGCTGGCCCAGAAGCACAAGCCGGAAACGCACCTGCAGCGCTTCAGTGACAAGGCCCGCGAGTTGCTCGAGCGGGCGCGAGACAAACTGCACAAATGATCGCGGGGCAAGTCGCACCGGCGCACCGCCGCTCCCACGAGCGTTTAAGACCGTGAGAGCGGGCTTGCCCCGCGATTGCTACAGCATCAGTGCTTGCGGATCTTCTCGACAATGGCGGTGGTCGAGCTGTTCTCGACCAGCCCCAGCACCTTCACCGTACCGCCGTAGGCCTTGACGATATCGGCGCCGACCACCTGGTCGATGCCATAGTCACCGCCCTTGACCAGCACATCCGGCTTCACCTGGCGCAGCAGGTTCTCCGGGGTGTCTTCAGGGAAGCTGATCACCCAGTCCACCGCACCCAGCCCAGCCAGCACGGCCATGCGCCGATCGACACTGTTGATCGGCCGGCCCGGGCCTTTCAAACGGCTGACCGAGGCATCGTCGTTGATCGCGACAATCAGCCGGTCGCCTTGGGCGCGCGCTTGCTCCAGATAGGTCACGTGGCCGGCATGCAGGATGTCGAAGCAGCCATTGGTGAAGACGATCTTCTCGTTGTGTGCACGCGCATCGTCGATCGCCAGCAGCAACTGCTCCAGGCCCAGCACGCCCCGCTCGGAACCTTCTTCGCGCTGGATGGCCCGGCGCAGTTCCGGGGCACTGATGGCCGCCGTACCGAGCTTGCCGACCACGATGCCAGCGGCCAGGTTGGCCAGGGCGACGGCGTGGGGCAGCTCTTCACCGGCAGCAATGGCGGCGGCCAGGGTAGAGATCACGGTATCGCCGGCACCGGTGACATCGAACACTTCACGGGCCCGAGCCGGCAGGTGCAAGGCCGGGTGGCCGGTGCGCAGCAGGGTCATGCCGTGCTCGCCACGGGTCACCAGCAGCGCGCCCAGGTCGAGCTCGTCGAGCAGGGTGAGGCCCTTGGCGACCAGTTCGGCTTCGTCGGCACAACGGCCGACGATGGCCTCGAACTCGCTCAGGTTGGGCGTGATCAGGCTGGCGCCACGGTAGATGGAAAAATCCTTGCCCTTGGGGTCGGCCAACACCGGAATGCCTTTGGCCCGGGCGGCCTGGATCAGCGCCTGGTGGTTCTTCAGCGCGCCCTTGCCGTAATCGGAGAGCACCAGCACCTTGATGCCTTCGAGCAGGCCGTCGACCTCGGCGCCCAGCGACAGCGCGTCGGTGGCGAAGGGTTCTTCGAAATCGATGCGCAGCAGTTGCTGGTGACGGCTCATGACACGCAGCTTGACGATGGTCGGCTGGTGCGCAATGCGCTGGAAGATCGAGCGCACGCCGGCAGCCTGCAGGCTGTTGGCGAGGCTGTCGGCAGCCTCGTCCTGGCCGGTGACGCCGACCAGCGCGGCTGGCGCGCCCAAGGCGGCAATGTTCAACGCGACGTTGGCCGCACCGCCGGGGCGATCCTCGATCTGATCAACCTTGACCACCGGCACCGGCGCTTCAGGCGAAATACGTGAAGTACCGCCATGCCAGTAGCGGTCGAGCATGACATCGCCGACCACCAGTACCGGGGCTTGATCGAAACGCGGCATGGACAACTTCATGGGCAACCCATATGAAAAAGTGAACAGGGGCAGGATATTAGCACAGGGTCGAGGATGGCTTTACGGCCAGCTTCACTGTGGACAACTGCAGTGACAATCGGGGCCATGCAGGCCCCGATCTTTGAGGTTTCAGGTGATATCGGCGTTTTCCGGCGCATCCAGGCCCATGGCATGCAGGCGGGCATAATAGCCATTGGCCGCCAGCAGCTCGGTGTGGGTCCCACGCTCCACCAGCCGCCCCTGGTCCATCACCAGGATCATGTCGGCCTTCTCGATGGTCGACAAGCGGTGGGCGATCACCAGGGTGGTCCGGCCTTGCATCACATGGTCCAGGGCCGCCTGGATATGCCGCTCGGACTCGGTATCCAGGGCCGAGGTGGCCTCGTCGAGGATCAACAGCGGTGCGTTTTTCAGCAGTGCCCGGGCAATCGCCAGGCGCTGGCGCTGGCCGCCGGAGAGCAGTACGCCGTTCTCGCCGACTTCAGTATCGAAGCCCTTGGGCAACTGGTCGACGAACTCCTTGGCATAGGCATCGGCCGCCGCGGCTTCGATGTCGGCGCGCGGCGCGCCGGCGAGGTCGCCGTAGGCGATGTTGTTGGCCACGGTGTCGTTGAACAGGGTGACGTGCTGGGTGACCTGCGACACGTGCCGGCGCAGGTTGCGCAACCGGTACTCCTCGATCTCCACGCCATCGAGCAGAATCTGCCCTTCGCTGTGGTGATAGAAGCGCGGGATCAGCGCCGCCAGCGTCGACTTGCCGCTGCCGGAGCGGCCGACCAGGGCAATCATCTGCCCAGGCTCGGCGGTGAAGCTGATATCGCTGAGCACCTGGCGCTCGGTGCCAGGGTAGGTGAAGCTGAGGTTGCGCACTTCCAGGCGGCCTTCGACCCGCGCCTTCTCGACGGTGCCGGTATCGACCTCCGGCTCTTCGTCGAGCTGCTCGAAGATGCTCTCGGCACCCGCAAGGCCTTTCTGGATGGTCGAGCTGACTTCGGAAAGCTGGCGGATCGGCTTGGGCAGCAGGCCTGCGGCAGTGATGTAGGCAACCATGTCACCGGCCGACGCATCGCCGCGCAGGAACAGCACCAGGAACATCAGCGCGGCCATGGCGGTGTAGATCACCAGCTGCAGCATCGGCGTGTACAGCGCGCCGGTCTTGGTCATGCGCAGTTGCTTGTCGGTGTTGCTCTGGCTGGCGTTGTCGAAACGCTGCTGCTCGTAGGCCTCGCCGCCGAAGCTGCGCACCACCCGATAGCCCTGGATGGTCTCGGACGCGACGTGGGTCACGTCGCCCATGGCCACCTGGATCTTCTTGCTCTGCTTGCGGAATTTCTTGCTGGCGGTACTCACCATCACCGCGATCACCGGCAGGATGGCGAGCATGACCAGGGTCAGCATCCAGTTCATCCACAGCAGGTAGACGAACAGGAAGACCACGGTCAGGCCTTCACGGATCACCACCTTGATCGCATCGGTGGCAGCACCGGTGACCATGGTCACGTTGAAGGTGATGCGCGAAATCAGGTGCCCGGAGTTGTGGTTGTCGAAATAGCGGTTGGGCAGCACCAGCAGCTTGTTGAACAACTCGACCCGCAGGTCGTGCACCAGGCACAGCGAAACCTTGGCCAGGAAGTAGTTGCCCAGGAACGAGCCCAGGCCCTGCCAGGCCGCGATCAGGATGATCAGCAGCGGCACGGCCTGCAGCAGCTGCAGGTCGCGCAGGTAGGGTACGTTGGGGAACAGGACGGCCTCTGGGTTGCTAAGGCCGTCGACGAAGTACTTGAGAATGCCGGCCAGCATCGGCTGGGTAGAGGCGAAGATCACGAAACCGACGATGCTCAGCAGGAAAATGCCGACGTAGGGTTTCACGTAGCTCAGCAGCCTGAAGTAGATCTTCAGGCTGGAGGAGTTCTCCGCCGGGAGCGGTGTTTCGGCCATCATCGAGCTCGCTGTTCAGGTTGAACCGGCGATTTTACCACAGGGTTGTTGCCGTACATGTGCCCAGGGCAACAACATCACCAGCGCCACTGGCAGCCAGCTGATGAACCATTCGGCGCGAGGGGTGCCGGTCAGGCTGGCGGCGTCGAACTGCATGGCCAGGGTGGAGAACACCCAGAAGCCGAACAGGACCTTGCCGAACAGCGTGGCGCGGGCCCGCACGATCTCGCCCAGGGCGAACAGCCAGACCGCCGTCCACAGCAGCATGCCGGGCAAGCCCAGCTCCACGGCGATATGGGTGAACATGTTGTGGGTGTGGTCGAACTCCTGGCCCGCCGCCTGTACCCGGTAGAAGGCACCCAGGCCAAGGCCGGTCAGTGGGTGTTCGCTGATCATCTGCATGGCCGCCTGGAAGATCTCCGGCCGGTACGATGAACCCCGCTGGGTGATCAACCCGTACATCAGGTAGAAGGCCACGGCGGTCGCCAGGGCCGCCAGCAGTGCGAACAGGGCGCTGCTGCGAGTGCGATGCCACAGCGGCGCCAGGATCACCGTCGCCACCAGCGCCAGGGCCGCACCACGGCTCTGGCTGAACAACACGAAGGCCCCCAGGCATGCCAGGGCAAGCGCCCAGGCCAGTTGCAGACCGCGCTGGCGCGGGTTGCCGTACAACAGCCACAGCGCCGCCGCTGCGACTACATAGCCACCCAGGATCGGGTGGGAAATTTCACCGATACCCTCGATACGGGTCACCAGTGGCTGGCCCTGCAGACCGTAGAAGCGCACCACCGAAATCAGCGCCGCCAGCGCCAGCAACCCGCCGCCCAGCATCAGCAGGCGCCAGATGCGGTCGATACCCGCCTGTGCCAACAGGGGGAAGGCCATCAGGAAAAGCACGATGTACAACAGCCGCTTGCCTTCGCGCGAGACATCCTCGGCGGTGGACCAGGCCAGTGTCACGGCACTCCAGGCCAACAAGCCCAGCAGCGCGAGCCACAATGCCGGCTGGCGCCGCCAAGCCTCGATGAACACCTGCCGGGCCGACCAGGCCAGGCCCAGGGTGGGCAACCACAGGAACAGGACCAGGCCCTGTTGGTAAACCTTGTTGCTCGGCGCCAGTGCGATCGCCGCCAGGAACCAGACAAAACCCAGCCCCAGCCAGGCCTTGGCCCAGCGCTTTTCGTACAACATCCCTTTCCCTCGTTGAAACCCGAATACACCGGCATGGTGCTAACAGATAATTTTCGGCATTATTGCCGGTCATTTTGCCTGCCCATGAAGACAAGGCCAGAACTCATGCAATGCTCCCGGCTTTCCCAGACCGACTTCGATCGGCTGATACTCGGCGCCAAGGTGCTAGAGGCAGATAGCCATGGTGCCAAAGTCTACCTGCTTGAAGATGGAAATATCCTCAAGGTTTTTCGTCGCAAGCGGCTGATTTCATCTGCGCTGCTGCGCCCCTACTCGCAACGCTTCATCGACAACGCCCTGCGCCTGGCGCAACTGGGCCTGCCAACCCTGGAAGTGATCAGCCATCACAAGCTGCCACTGCCTGGCCGCACCGCCGTGCTGTATCGCCCGCTGCCGGGCGACACCCTGCTGGGCCTCTCCCGCCAACCCGGCTTCAGTTGGGACGAGCTGTTGCCGCAGCTGATCGAGCTGGTCCGGCGCCTGCATCGCTCGGGTATCTACTTCCGCTCGCTGCACCTGGGCAACGTGGTGCAGACTCCCGAAGGGCTGCTGGGGTTGATCGACGTAGCCGACATGCGCTTCCTGCGCGCGCCCTTGTCATCGCGAATGGTGCGACGCAACGTGCAGCACATGGCGCGTTACATCGAGCGCGAGCAACTGGACCAGCAGTTCCCCCTCGCGCAGTTCCAGGCGGCCTTGATCGGCCACTGATGCTCAGCCCCCCAGCAGGCTTGCCGAGCCGGCCTTGAACGCCGCCCAGCCCTGCTCGGGCGCCAGCGCCTGCCATTGCTCCCGCGCCACTGCCGCGCCATCGCGCGTGGCGCAGCTGGCGATGGCCTCGGCCCAAGAGGGCTGGTCGCCGACCGGCAGATAAACGCCCGCTTCACCCAGTTGCTCACGGAACACCGGCAGGTCGCTGCAGACCACCGGCACCCCGGACAGCAGCGCCTCCTGCAGCACCAGCCCGAGGCCTTCCGAGCGCGAGGGCACCAGCAACCAGTCGAACGCCGGATACAGCCGCGCCAGATCGTCACGATGGCCGCAGAAACGCACGCTGTCGGCCACCCCCAGCGCCTCGGCACGGGCCTGCAAGTGCGTGCGCAACTCGCCATCCCCCAGGATTGCCAGCTGCGCGCCCGGCATCCGTGCGTGCGCCTCGGCGAAGGCTTCCAACAGCATCGCAAAGCCTTTGCTCTCCACCAGCCGCCCCACCGCGCCCAGCACCGGCCCGCCTTCCGGCAGCCCCAACACCTGGCGGGCTTGTTCACGCCCCAGCAACTGCTGGCAAAACGCCTGCGGGTCAAGGGCGATCCGCACCGTCTGCACCGGCCGCCCAAGATCCTGCTCGAGCGCACGCGCCAGCGTGGCCGACACCGCCGCGACCCGCAGGCGCTCGGCCGGGAACTGGCGGAACAGGCCCACATCCTTGGCATTCAGGCGGGTCGTGCCATGGAACAGCACAGCCACCTGCACGCCTGGCAGGCGGTGAAGCAGCGGCAGCAACAGGCGGGCGACCCCGACCCCGTCCAGCAGCAGCACATCGGCAGCCGCCTCACGCAGCGCGCGCAGCATGCGCCAGCGCACCCAGGACAAAGCCAGGCGGTGGGGCATGCGCCCCTTGAGTACACGCGACGGTAAATGCCAACTACGTGTCTCGCCGACACCGCTGCACAATCCATCGCCTAGCAACAGCCAGTTGCGGATCTGCGCCCCTTTCGGGGCGTGCGCCAGCAGCTGGCGGTGGACAGTGTGTACGGACATGAACGGCGAGCCACCCGACCACATCACATTGACGATATTCAACGGTATCGCGCCCCTACGGTCATACGAATGGGCCAGCCAGCTCTTCGATCAGCCGATGTGCATCAGCACTCGCTGCCAGAAGGTCAGCGGCGGATGCGGCCGCAGAGGGGGCTCCATGTGTTCGACAATACTTCGGCCGACCTGGGCAAAGCTGAAGCGCGACGTTGCCAGTTCGCGCCCGTTGTCGGCAATGCGTGCCGCCAGTGCCGGATCGTCGCGCAGTTGCCGCAACTTGGCCTGCAGCACCGGGATGCTGTCGTACAGCACCACGTTATGCATGTCGACCAGGCCCAGCGCACGATTCTCCTCCTCGCCCTGATCGTAGGCCAGTAGCACGCACCCGCAGGCCATGGCCTCGAAGTTCTTGATCATGTATTCGCCCATACCGACGTCGGCACTGACGAAAAAGCGGATGCGATTGAGGGTATTGCAGTAGTCCTCACCGGACTTGGTGCGGGTCACCACCAGGTTTTCCACCTGCCCCAGCTCGTCCAGCAGCGCCTTGCGGCCGCTGTAGGCAACGCTGTTGGTACTGCCGACAAAAGCCAGCTCGATATCGCGCTCACGCCCCTGGTCGGTCAACAGCTGCTCGTCGTAGCCCTTGGGCACGAACACGGCGTCGAAGCCTTCCTGGCGCAAGCGCTCACTGACCATGTAACCGGAGCTGATCACCCGCGCCCACGGCAGCTGCCGGTAATGCGCACTGAACTTGCCGGTGTACTTGCAGGGGATGTAGTTCTGGTAGGCGTCGTGCTCGAGAATCACCAGGTTGGGGATGCTGCGAATGAACGCGACCTGGCGAATCTCCTGCTTGAAGCGCAGGAAGAACACGATGCGGTCATAGCGCGTGGCGTCGACTTCGCGCTTGAAGTAGCGGCGCAGGTTGCGCTGGTCTTCGTCACTCAGCCAACGCAGGTCGCAGTCGCAGTGGGCCGCGACGCCGTCATACAGGCGATCGAGAATCGCCCGTTGTTCCTTCTGCACCAGAAATAGGACTTTCATTGCGTTCCTTGGGCGCTCGGCGCTATCGCGGTCATCATGGGTCAGGCTCACAGGTCGCGGCGCCAGAACAGCTCGTGCCGGCGAACGGCCTTGCGGAAAAATTCATTCTCGCCATAGGGCGATGGCTGGCGGCCCGCCAGCCAGCGTTGCAGCAGGCGGCGCAGGCGGCGCTTGAAAGCGGCCGGGGGCTGCAGGTCGTGCATCATGCCCAGGGCCATGGCTTTGTCACGCTGGGTCGCGGTGTCCAGCACCAGGCTGCAGGGCGCCCAGGCTTCGGTGCTTTCCAGCTGAGGCGGCAAGGCCACGCCATCACCGCTGTCGCCCATCGGCCAGCGGTCGTTGTCGTGCAGGTGGTTGGCGTAGCACAGCAGGGTTTCCGGCTGCCAGGCCAGGCCTTGCAGCGCTTCGCGCACGGCGGCCTGGGCGCAGATGTGGTCGGGGTGCGGGTCGAGGGTCGGGTGCGGCATCACCAGCACTTGCGGCCTGGCCAGCTCCAGCAGCGCGCGCAGGTCGGCCAGCAGGTTGTGCCAGGTAGGCGCACCGTCGGCATCGGCGGGCAGCGGGAACGGGTTGAAGCAGCGGAACGGGCGGATATCGGCCATGTCCGCTTCACGTGAACCCTGTGGCTGATCCGGCGCCGCCTGCATGGCGGGCAATTGCAGGCAGAAATAGCCCAACTGCACGCAACGCGATTCCGGCACACCCGCCCAACGCGGCACGGCGATACTGTCCCAGGCCCGCAGCCGGCCCTTGAGCCGCGCGGCCTCGGCCTTCTGCATACCCATCTGCTGGTAATGCTCGGCTTCGATCTCGCCAGCGGTCAGGGTGACCACCCAGGTTTCCTCGGCCTGGCTGTACAAGCCATAGGCAGCCAGCTCTGCGTCGTCGGCGTGGGGCGCGATCACCATCACCCGACGCTTGCGCAACTCGATGGCCGGGGTTGTCCACAGGCGCGGCGCCCCCTGCAGCCGGCAATGGCGCCCGCGCATGTGCAAGGTGCCCGCCGCCAGCGGCTCGGCCAGGCCAGTCAGGTTGAGATAACGCACACCGTTGGCGCCGCGCTCGAAGGTCTGCACGTCACGCTTCGTGCCGCACAGCAGCTCGACCCGCGGATCGAGGAAGCGCCCCAGCCAGCCGCTCTTGATGCCAACTTCAAGGACCAGCGTCTCATTGCCCTGCAAGGCAGCATCGGTGCGCAGCAGATCACCTTGCAGCGTCGCGTCGGCTTCGCGGGTCTGCTCGCCGAAACGGTAGACGTAGTCTTCACCGGGCGCATAGAACAGGTGGTCGGCGAACCAGGCTTCATGCGCGGCCCACAGCAGCGGCAGCAGCAACAGCGGCAGCCACCACCAGCTGAACAGGCCCAGCGCGACCAGCAGTACCAGCCCGGCCAGCAATCCCAGGCGTTTGTTGCGCCGATGGCGCTTGAGCAGTTGCTGCTTGCGGCTCACGACTGGAACACCGGCACAGGGTTGCACCAACGGTCCTTGTATTCACGGTCGGCACGGCCAAAGGAGAACCGCAGCGCCTTGCCACGGCTGTTGGCATCCTCCCAGGCGGCCTGGGTGTTGAGGAAACTCAGCACGCTGCCGGGGCTGAACGCCTTGGTCTCGGGGTCGACGCCACCATTGACGTACTCCACGCTGATCCACTGCGGCGCCTCGACGCGGTACACCAGCTGGATGGCGATGGGGGCGTCGTTGAGGAACAGCACCGAACCGACCAGCAGCTCGCGCAGGCGCTCGACCACCTCGGCCATGTGCGTCGCACCGGTAGCCGGGAAGCCCCAGCGGCGCTGGAACAGGTCGCAGTACATGGCGGCGATCTGCGCCGAGGTGAAGTCACCGATCGGCCGCACCTGCCCGCCCGCCTCTTCCAGCAGGCGCAGCTCGCGGCGCTGGTTGTAGCGGAACTTCTTCGACAGGTCCTCATGGGCACGGGCCATGGCCAGCTGCTCGGGCTGCGCCTTCAGGCCGCTGAAGCGACCCTCGTTGAGCTGCGACAGGTAGCGCCCTGCATGGCGCAGCGGCGCGGCCGCATCGGCGGCGGCCGGCAGGATGATCTCGGCATTGCCCAGGTCGAACAGGCCCTTCTTGCCATGGCGCTTGAGCACGTCCTTGGACAGCGCCAGGTGGCGCCCCCACACCGGCACGGCGGCCTTGATTTCACCAGCCTGTGGATAACCGAGGTAACGCACCGGGATCTGCGCCAGGTCGGCCAGTTGCTCGATCACCTGCGGATGGGTGGCGACACTGCCGCCAAAACGCTGCCAGGCCTCGTTGTAGGCAGCCGCATCGATGACCTGCCAGCCGCGCTCGCGCCAGCCCTGAATAAAGTTGAGCATCAGGCCTCCGCAACCAGTGCACGGACTTGCGGCAGTTGCCAGAAGGTTTCGCGTACCGCCCGATCGCTGAACCGCTCACCCAGGCGCTGCAGCATGTGCTGCGCACAGGCCGCCTGCTGCTGCGGGTCCAGCCCGGCCAAGTGCTTCAGGCCCTGGGCCAGTTGCGCGGTATCACCCAGCGGGAACAACACGCCGACACCTTCGACCACCTCGCGCGCACCGCCGCAGGCCGTGGCCAGCAGCGGTACGCCGGCGACCATGGCTTCGAGCAGGACCATGCCGAACGGCTCGTGGTCGGAACTCAACGCAAAGACATCGAACGCCTTGAAATAACGACGGGCATCCGGCACCTGGCCGAGGAAGTCGACCTGCGCGGCAATCCCCAGCTCAACGGCCAGCGCCTTGAGCTTCGACTCCAGGCGGCCCTTGCCCAGGATCGCCAGGCGCGCCCCGGCCGGCAGCCCCGGCAGTGCTTCGGCAAAGCCGCGCAGCAGGGTGGCCTGGTCCTTGTCCGGATGCAGGCGGCCGACATTGCCGACCACCCAGGCCTGCTCGTCGAGCCCCAGGGCCCGGCGTGCCTCGCTGCGCGGCACCAGGCTGGCCTGCAGCGCCTCGACATCGATGCGGTTGTAGAGGGTCTGGATGCGCTCGGCGGGCCACTGCGCCAGGCAACGGCGCATGTCATCGCGCACGGCGTCCGACACACCGAGCAGGCTCAGGCGCTGGCGGAACAGGTTGGCGAACAGCCGCCGGCCCTTGCGCTCGTAGTCGCCGAAGGCATGGTGCACACCGATCACCGGCAAGCCGGTGCCCAGCAGCGCCACGTAGATCGGCTTGAAGCGGTGGGCAATGCAGAAACTGAAGTTGCGCTGCGCGGCGATCTTGCGCAGCGCAGCGATGGCGCCCAGCTTCAGGCCGCGCACGGCCTTGGAGCTGAACTCCAGGAACAGCACCTCGTCCGAGGCGCAGCCCGCCGCTACTTTTGCGTCGGCTGCCCCGGTGAGGAACACGGTGGTGACCTTGTAGCCGCTGCCCTGGAACAGGCTGGCGTATTGACGGGCGCAATCGAGGAACGGCCCGTCATAGCCATGGCAGAACTGCAGGATCCGCGGTTCAGAGCGGCTGGTCATAAGGCGCCGCGCCGTCCTTGACCACCAGGATGTCTTCCATGATCAGGTACTGCAGGTCCGAACCGAAGAACATGTTCAGGGCATCGGTCGGCGAGCAGATCATCGGTTCGCCACGGCGGTTGAGCGAGGTGTTCAGCGACACGCCGTTACCGGTGAGGTTCTCCAGCGCCTTCATCATGTCGTAGTAGCGCGGGTTGTACTCGCGCTTGAGCACCTGGGCACGGGAGGTACCGTCCTCGTGGACCACTTCCGGCACGCGGGTCTTCCACTCTTCAGCCACTTCGAAGGTGAAGGTCATGAACGGCGCCGGGTGATCGATCTTGATCATCTGTGGTGCGACGGTGTCGAGCATCGACGGGCAGAAAGGCCTCCAGCGCTCGCGGAACTTGATCTGGTGGTTGATGCGGTCGGCCACGCCCGGCACGCTCGGGCAGCCGATGATCGAACGACCACCCAGGGCACGCGGGCCGAACTCCATGCGGCCCTGGAACCAGGCCACCGGGTTGCCGTCGACCATGATCTTGGCGATCTGCTCGGGCATGTTCTCGAGCTTGCGCCAGGTCGGCTTGCTCGGGTGGCGGGCGCAGGCGGCGATCACGTCTTCGTTGGAGTACGCAGGGCCGAGGTAGACGTGTTCCATCTTCTCGACCGGCACGCCACGGGCGTGGGACACATAGGCCGCCGCGCCGACAGCGGTACCGGCGTCGCCGGAGGCCGGCTGCACGAACAGCTCCTTGACGTCCGGGCGGGCGATGATCTTCTGGTTCAGCTTGACGTTCAGCGCGCAGCCGCCGGCGAAGGCCAGCTTGCCGGTTTCTTTCAGCGTGTCGCCCAGGTAGTGGTCGATCATCTGCAGGGCCAGCTTCTCGAACAGCGCCTGCATGCTCGCCGCGTAGTGGATGTACGGCTCGTCGGCGATGTCGCCTTCGCGTTTCGGGCCCAGCCACTCGATCAGCTTGGGCGAGAAGTAGAAGCCCTTGCCCTTCTCTTTATAGCGGCGCAGGCCGATGACGTTGGCGTACTCGGTGTTGATCACCAGTTCGCCGTTTTCAAAGCTGGCCAGGCGCGAGAAGTCGTATTTGCTGGCGTCGCCGTACGGCGCCATGCCCATGACCTTGAACTCGCCGTCGAGCATCTCGAAGCCGAGGAACTCGGTGATCGCGCCATACAGGCCGCCCAGCGAATCCGGGTCGAAGAATTCCTTGATCTTGTGGATCTTGCCGTTTTCGCCATAGCCGAAGAAGGTGGTGGCGTACTCGCCCTTGCCGTCGATGCCGAGGATCGCGGTCTTCTCCTTGAAGCCCGAGCAGTGGTAGGCACTGGAAGCGTGGGCCAGGTGGTGCTCGACCGGCTCGATCTTGATCTTCTTCGGGTCGAAGCCCAGCTGCTCCAGGCACCAGACGATCTTCTTGCGGTAGCGCTTGTAGCGGCGGTTGCCCATCAGCAGCGCGTCGAGGGCGCGGTCCGGGGCGTACCAGTAGCGCTTGGCGTAGTGCCAGCGGGCCTTGCCGAACAGGCTGATCGGGGCGAAGGGAATGGCCACCACGTCGACGTCCGACGGCTTGATGCCGGCCTGTTCCAGGCAGAACTTCGCCGACTCGTAGGGCATGCGGTTCTTCGCATGCTTGTCACGCACGAAGCGCTCTTCTTCGGCGGCGGCAATCAGCTTGCCGTCGATGTACAGGGCCGCGGAAGGGTCATGGCTAAGGGCGCCGGACAGGCCAAGAATCGTCAGTGCCAAGGGGTTAGCCTCTCAAATCGGTAGAAGTGCGCCAGCGGCCCGATGGGCGGATGGCGGCTAAAGGGCGGGATTATAACGCAAAGCGCAGCCAACGCGATGAGCTGGACGTGGGAGCGGGCTTGCCCCGCGATGACGGTGCCTGCAGCGACGCCATCGCGGGGCAAGCCCGCTCCCACGAAGCTCGAATTGGCCGGTTATTCGGCAATCAACCAGTCCATGCGGTAGCTGCCAGCGGTCTGCGCCAGCTCTTTGGCCAGCCACGGCAGCAGCGCCTTGAGTTCATCTTCAAGCCCCCACGGCGGGTTGGCGATGGCCAGGCCCGAACCGTTCAGGCCCTGCGGGCTGTCCTGGTGATGTACGTACAGTTCCACCCGCAGCAGCTTGGGCGCGCCGGTGCTGGTCAGGTCCTGGTAGAAGCGGGTCAGCGAGCGCTGGTCCTTGATCGGGTACCAGATCGCCGCGACGGTCTGGCGCATGCGGCCGATCGCCTCTTTCATCGCTACGGTGCAGCGCTTGAGCTCGTCGGCCTGCTCGAACGGCGGGTCGATCAGCATGATTGCGCGCTTTTCCTGTACCGGCAGCAGGGCCCGCGGAATGTGCCAACCCTCGCCCAGGTGCACGGTGACGCGCGGGTCCTTCTTCATGTTCTCTTTGAGCAGCACGCCGTCTTCGGGGTGCTTTTCGTTCAACTGCGCACGGTCCTGCTCGCGCATCAGGCGCCGGGCCAGCTCGGGCGAGCCCGGGTAGTAACGCAGCTCGCCGTTCTTGTTCAGGCGCTTGATGACGCCCATATAGTCGGCGGTGACGGCCGGCAGGTCATCGCGATTCCACAGGCGGGCAACGCCTTCGAGGTATTCACCGGTGCGGCTTGCCTGGTCGCCCTGCAGGTCGTACAGACCAAGGCCTGCGTGGGTGTCGATATAGGCGAACGGCTGCTCCTTGCGCGACATCAGGGCGATGAGGCGGGTGAGCACGATGTGTTTGAGGACGTCGGCGTGGTTGCCGGCGTGGAAGGCGTGACGATAGTTCATGGCGGCTCCTGCGAAGGCAGCAAGTTTACCCTGCCTTGCGGGTGGCAAAAAGCATCGCGGGGCAAGCCCGCTCCCACAAATGCCCGAAGACACGTGGGAGCGGGCTTGCCCCGCGATAGGGATAACGCCGATTCAGCAGGCGTTACTTGTCGGCGTGATACTGCGCATCAGCGGTTTCAAAACGCGAAACCATGCTGTTCGTCGGGCTGCCCAGCTTGCTCACCAGGAAGATGGCGATGCTGGCGAACAGGAAGCCAGGGATGATCTCGTACAGGCCCAGGCCGACGTAGTTCTTCCACAGGATCACGGTCAGCGCACCGACCACGATACCGGCCAGGGCGCCGTTGCGGGTCATGCCCTTCCACAGTACCGAAATCAGCACCACCGGACCGAAGGCGGCACCGAAGCCAGCCCAGGCGTAGGCCACCAGGCCCAGCACGCGGTTTTCAGGGTTGGAGGCCATGGCGATGGCGATCAGCGCAACGGCCAGGACCATCAGACGGCCGACCCACACCAGCTCCTGCTGCGAAGCGTTCTTGCGCAGGAAGCTCTTGTAGAAGTCTTCGGTCAGGGCGCTGGAGCACACCAACAGCTGGCAGCTCAGGGTGCTCATCACCGCCGCCAGGATGGCCGACAGCAGCACACCGGCGATCCATGGGTTGAACAGGATCTTGGCCAGCTCGATGAACACGCGCTCATGGTTCTCGGTGACCGGGCCGGCGAGGTCCGGGTGCGCCGAGAA
This sequence comes from Pseudomonas sp. EMN2, assembly GCF_009650555.1. Lineage (NCBI taxonomy): Bacteria > Pseudomonadati > Pseudomonadota > Gammaproteobacteria > Pseudomonadales > Pseudomonadaceae > Pseudomonas > Pseudomonas sp. EMN2. The sequence continues at coordinate 25,015 of NZ_VZZR01000022.1, read as the reverse complement.
GTAGGCGATGCCGAAGAAGCCCACGGCACAGGTACCGGCCAGGCAGAGGATCATCCAGGTCATGGAGATGCGGCGGGCCTTGGCGATCGACTTCACCGAGTCAGCAGCCATGAAGCGCGCCAGGATGTGCGGCTGGCCGAAGTAGCCCAGGCCCCAGCCCATCAGCGAGATGATGCCGATGAAGGTCGCGCCCTTGAACATGTCGAAGTGCGCCGGGTTCACCGCCTCGATGGCGAGGAAGGTGGTGTCGAAGCCACCGGTGGAGATCAGCACGATGATCGGGGTCAGGATCAGCGCGAAGATCATCAGCGAGGCCTGCACGGTGTCGGTCCAGCTCACTGCCAGGAAACCACCGATGAAGGTATAGGCGATGGTCGCGGCGGCACCGGCCCACAGGGCGGTCTCGTAGGACATGCCGAAGGTGCTTTCGAACAGACGGGCACCGGCGACGATGCCGGAGGCGCAATAGATGGTGAAGAACACCAGGATGACGATGGCGGAGATGATCCGCAGCAGGCCGGTCTGGTCTTCGAAGCGGCTGGAGAAGTAGTCCGGCAGCGTCAGGGCGTCACCGTTGTGCTCGGTCTGCACGCGCAGACGGCCGGCGACGAACAGCCAGTTCAGGTAGGCACCGACGGTCAGGCCGATGGCGATCCAGGCCTCGGAAAGGCCGGCGAAGTAGATGGCGCCCGGCAGGCCCATCAACAGCCAGCCGCTCATGTCCGATGCGCCGGCGGAAAGCGCGGTTACCACGCTGCCGAGGCTACGGCCGCCGAGAATGTAGTCGGAAAGGTTCTTGGTGGAGCGATAGGCGGCGAAGCCGATCAGCACCATTGCCGCGATGTAGATCACGAAGGTGATCGTTAGTGGATTGCCCATGAGTTGTGCCCTGGCGTTGTTTTTATCTCTTGCGACCCGCCGTGCACGACGGCGGTTGCACCCAGGCGGCGAATCCTATGCAACAACGTGAACGAGGTGCAACCACTTTTCATTTGCAAGTTGCACCCAATCCTGCATTTTCCGATAAAAGCGTGTTTTTGCTCCATTTCGGAGCAAACACAGCGTTTTCCATAACAAAAAATACCGAGAAAGACCTTTTCCGCTGTACGGAAACGCCCTTCAGACGAGTTGCACCTTCGCCACGGAAATTTCGGGTTGCACCCGGTTGCACCCGGATTGTCCTACAGGCTAATCTTGCCTTCAGCTTAGGCCACACCCGTGGCAATAACGAGGATAAGAAATGGCGACTACCACCCTTGGGGTCAAACTCGACGACCCTACCCGTGAGCGACTCAAAGCAGCTGCGCAGTCCATCGACCGCACGCCGCACTGGTTGATCAAGCAAGCGATCTTCAACTATCTCGAGAAGCTCGAGGGTGGCGCCACCCTGAACGAACTCAACGGCCACGTCGCCAGCCTCGGCGACGACGCCGGTGAAGTCGCCGCCGACCACGCCCACCAGTGCTTCCTGGAGTTCGCCGAAAGCATCCTGCCGCAGTCGGTGCTGCGCTCGGCGATCACCGCCGCGTACCGCCGCCCCGAGCAGGAAGTGGTGCCGATGCTACTGGAGCAGGCGCGCCTGCCGGCCGCCCAGGCCGAAGCCACCAACAAGCTGGCCGCGAGCCTGGCCGACAAGCTGCGCAACCAAAAGAGCGCCGGCGGCCGTGCCGGCATCGTCCAGGGCCTGCTGCAGGAGTTCTCGCTGTCGTCGCAGGAAGGCGTGGCGCTGATGTGCCTGGCCGAAGCCCTGCTGCGCATCCCCGACAAAGGCACCCGTGACGCCCTGATCCGCGACAAGATCAGCACCGGCAACTGGCAGCCGCACCTGGGCAACAGCCCGTCGTTGTTCGTCAACGCCGCCACCTGGGGCCTGCTGCTCACCGGCAAGCTGGTCAGCACCCATAACGAATCCGGCCTGACCTCCTCGCTCACCCGCATCATCGGCAAGAGCGGCGAACCGATGATCCGCAAGGGCGTCGACATGGCCATGCGCCTGATGGGCGAGCAGTTCGTCACCGGCGAAACCATCGCCGAAGCCCTGGCCAACGCCAGCAAGTTCGAAGCCAAGGGCTTCCGCTACAGCTACGACATGCTCGGCGAAGCCGCGCTGACCGAGCACGACGCACAGAAATACCTGGCCTCTTACGAGCAGGCGATCCACTCGATCGGCAAAGCCTCCCATGGCCGCGGCATCTATGAAGGCCCGGGCATCTCGATCAAGCTGTCGGCCCTGCACCCGCGCTACAGCCGCGCCCAGTACGAGCGCGTGATGAGCGAGCTGTACCCGCGCCTGCTGTCGCTGACCCTGCTGGCCAAGCAGTACGACATCGGCCTGAACATCGACGCCGAAGAGGCCGACCGCCTGGAGCTGTCGCTGGACCTGCTCGAGCGCCTGTGCTTCGAACCATCGCTGGCCGGCTGGAACGGCATCGGCTTCGTTATCCAGGCCTACCAGAAGCGCTGCCCGTACGTGATCGACTACGTCATCGACCTGGCCAAGCGCAGCCGCCACCGCCTGATGATCCGCCTGGTAAAAGGCGCGTACTGGGACAGCGAGATCAAGCGCGCCCAGGTCGAAGGCCTGGAAGGCTACCCGGTCTACACCCGCAAGGTGTACACCGACGTGTCCTACGTCGCCTGCGCCCGCAAGCTGCTGGCCGTGCCGGAAGCCATCTACCCGCAGTTCGCCACCCACAACGCCCACACCCTGTCGGCCATCTACACCATCGCCGGGCAGAACTACTACCCGGGCCAGTACGAGTTCCAGTGCCTGCACGGCATGGGCGAGCCACTGTACGAGCAGGTTGTAGGCAAGGTCTCCGAAGGCAAGCTGAACCGTCCGTGCCGCGTGTACGCACCGGTCGGCACCCACGAAACCCTGCTGGCCTACCTGGTCCGCCGCCTGCTGGAGAACGGCGCCAACACCTCGTTCGTCAACCGCATCGCCGACCACTCGATCTCCATCCAGGAACTGGTCGCCGACCCGGTCGCCAGCATCGAGCGCATGGGCACCCAGGAAGGCAGCATCGGCCTGCCGCACCCACGCATCCCGATGCCGCGTGAACTGTACGGCAACGAGCGGGCCAACTCGGCCGGTATCGACATGGCCAACGAACACCGCCTGGCGTCGCTTTCCTGCGCCCTGCTGGCCACCGCCCACAACGACTGGAAAGCCGCCCCGCTGCTGGCCTGCGCCGCCAGCGAGCAAGCCGCCGTTGCGGTGCTCAACCCATCGGACCACCGCGATGTGGTCGGCCACGTGCAGGAAGCCACCGTTGCCGACGTCGACAACGCCATCCAGTGCGCGCTGAACGCCGCACCGATCTGGCAGGCCACCCCGCCGGCCGAGCGCGCCGCGATCCTGGAACGTGCCGCCGACCTGATGGAAGCCGACATCCAGCCGCTGATGGGCCTGCTGGTGCGCGAAGCCGGCAAGACCTTCGCCAACGCCATCGCCGAAGTGCGTGAAGCCGTGGACTTCCTGCGCTACTACGCGGTGCAGGCGCGCAACGACCTGCGCAACGACAACTGCCGCCCACTGGGCCCGGTGGTGTGCATCAGCCCGTGGAACTTCCCGCTGGCGATCTTCTCCGGCCAGGTGGCCGCAGCGCTGGCCGCCGGCAACCCGGTACTCGCCAAGCCCGCCGAACAGACCCCGCTGATCGCCGCCCAGGCCGTGCGCCTGCTGCTGGAAGCCGGCATCCCCGAAGGCGTGCTGCAACTGCTGCCGGGCCAAGGCGAAACAGTCGGTGCCGGCCTGGTCGGTGACGAGCGCGTCAAGGGCGTGATGTTCACCGGCTCCACCGAAGTCGCCCGCCTGCTGCAACGCAACATCGCCGGCCGCCTCGACAACCAGGGCCGTCCGATCCCGCTGATCGCCGAAACCGGCGGCCAGAACGCCATGATCGTCGACTCCTCGGCCCTCACCGAGCAGGTGGTGATCGACGTGGTGTCCTCGGCGTTCGACAGCGCCGGCCAGCGTTGCTCGGCCCTGCGCGTGCTGTGCCTGCAGGAAGACTCCGCCGACCGCGTGATCGAGATGCTCAAGGGCGCCATGGCCGAAAGCCGCCTGGGCAACCCCGAGCGACTGTCCGTGGACATCGGCCCGGTGATCGACGCCGAAGCCAAGGCCGGTATCGAGAAGCACATCCAGGGCATGCGCGACAAAGGCCGCGCCGTGTACCAGGTGGCCATCGCCGAAGGTGAAGAGATCAAGCGCGGTACCTTCGTGATGCCGACCCTGATCGAGCTGGAAAGCTTCGACGAGCTGCAGCGCGAGATCTTCGGCCCGGTGCTGCACGTGGTGCGCTACAACCGTAAGGACCTGGACCAGCTGATCGAGCAGATCAACGCCTCCGGCTACGGCCTGACCCTGGGCGTGCACACTCGCATCGACGAGACCATCGCCAAGGTAGTGGGCAACGTCAATGCCGGCAACATGTACGTCAACCGCAACATCGTCGGTGCCGTGGTCGGCGTGCAGCCATTCGGCGGTGAAGGCCTGTCCGGCACCGGCCCGAAAGCCGGCGGCCCGCTGTACCTGTACCGCCTGCTGTCGACCCGCCCGGCCGACGCCATCGCCCGCCACTTCCAGGCCGACGATGCCCGCAGCCCGGCCGACACCACCCTGCGCGACCAGCAGATCAAGCCGCTGACCACCCTCAAGACCTGGGCGGCCGGCAGCCAGCAGAGCGACCTGGCCGCGCTGTGCGAGCAGTTCGCCGAACAGTCGCAGAGCGGCATCACCCGCGTATTGCCTGGCCCGACCGGCGAGCGCAACAGCTACAGCGTGCTGCCACGCGAACACGTGCTATGCCTGGCCGACAACGAAGCCGACCTGCTGGCGCAGTTCGCGGCGGTACTGGCGGTGGGTAGCTCGGCGGTGTTCCAGGATGGCGAGCCGGCCAAGACCGTGCGCGGCCGTCTGCCGAAGGAGCTGCAAGGCAAGATCAAGCTGGTGGCCGACTGGAACAAGGATGAGGTGGTGTTCGACGCGGTGATCCACCACGGTGATTCGGACCAGCTGCGCGGCATCTGCGAGCAGGTGGCCAAGCGTGCCGGTGCGATCGTTGGCGTGCATGGGCTGTCGAGCGGCGATCATCAGATTGCCCTGGAGCGCCTGGTGATTGAGCGGGCGGTGAGTGTGAACACCGCTGCGGCGGGGGGTAATGCCAGCCTGATGACCATCGGTTAAGCCAGCTGACGCCATCGCGGGGCAAGCCCGCTCCCACGCCAATTGCTACATGGCGTGGGAGCGGGCTTGCCCCGCGATGCTTTTGGGGTGTCAGTGTTTCATGCCGAGCTCTGCATCATCCATCAGCGCCTTGGCCAGGGCGCTCAGGTAATAAGACGCCCAGAGCAGCTGCGGCTTCTCCTCCATGATCCCGGTGATGGTCAAGTCGCGCACGCAGCCCATCAGTTCCGACGCTTGATCGCGGGCGTGCTGGCAAGGGATGCCGGGTTCGATACAGAACAGCGGGGCGGTCATGCCCTCACCTTGGTAGAACTTGGTCTTGCCGACGGTGGTTTTTGTGTCGTCTATGGACATGGTTGTTCTCCCTGAAATGGTCGGTGCCTGTGCGGGCCTATTCGCGGGCAAGCCCGCTCCCACAGGTACTGCGCTGGCTCCAAGGCACAGGTGAACCTGTGGGAGCGGGTTTACCCGCGAATGGGCCCGATCAGGCAACACATGCCTAGCGGCTCAATGCAACGCCGACGCCTGCGCCGGCATCTGCACCTGAATCAGTGCCGATTCCAGCAACACCCGCAGCGCTTCGGTCTCGTGCATCGCCGTCATCAACAAGACCGAAACGGGCGGCTTGGGCTGCAGCAGCATTGCCTGATGGACCACGGTCACTGCGCACAGGGCGTACTCGGTGGCCTGGATCAGGGTGTCTTCAAGGGAATGATGGTTGTGGGGTGGATCGGGGACGATCTTTAGCATGATGAATCCTCAATTTGAGAGATGGGACCATCACCATTCGCTGTCAAACAAAGGGTGGCAGCTGTACATGGGTTGACAGACCGGTCAAATAGAGGAAACCCGGCGCACCCGAAGATGCCCCACGCACAGCCGCCATAAGGGCATAGCCATACGGTCGTATTTGAGTCGGCCTGTCAAAGCCGGTCACTGTTTTCGCAGCGACCGCCCGAGACTAGTGACCAACTCAGAGCACCGCAATGGCTTGAAAGGGGGCAGAAGTATGTTTGGGAAATGGACTACATGGAATAAGGGAAGTCTCGGGATCTGCGTAGGAAACGCGGCAGAGGTGACCCTTGGATCCAGCGTTTTCAGGTCCATAGCTACGATCGCATGAGGGCGTCCAAGCGCTGGGCGAAAGCCTTGCAGCGCGCTCAATCTGATAGGTGCTGAAGAACTTTCGGCGAACACCTGGCAGCCCTCACCTAATCAGGAAAAGCCCGCGCAACTAAAGCGAAGCAACCCTCACGCAGATTTCTTCCTCACCGTGAAGTCAACTTCCAGATCAGCATTCGCCAGAATATTCACCAAAGCATCCAACGAGAACTTGTCGATCTTGCCATTGAGCAGATCACTCAAGCGAGGCTGAGTGAGGTGCAGCCGCCGTGCTGCGTCTTTCTGCGGCAAATTCCAAGCCTGGACGAGCTTGGTCAGTACTCTCATCAGTTTCGCTCGAAGCCGCAGGTTTTCGGCCTCTTCAGGTGAATCGAACAGCGCATCCCATACCGAAGTGGAGCGTTCGTTTGTCATCGCAAATCCCTCTGTGCGTCCGTATTTCATAACAATGCGCTTCAACAGGTGCCTAACAACTTGTATCTCGCTCTCGCCAGGTCAATGTCGCGCTTTTCAGTCTTCTCGGTCGTCTTGCGAAACGCATGCAGGACATAGATCGCTTCTGGCCGACTCACTACGTAAAACACGCGAAACGCACATCCCTGCACTTGATTCGGATTTCCCGCGCCCCTGCACCTACGCTGTCCATCGGTTTCCAGTCGACGGGCTCTTCCCCGTCCTGAATCAGCGCCAACTGATACCCCGCCCGCTGCCTTGCCATTACTGGAAAATCCCGCAGGTCCTGCTTGCTGCTACCCAACCACTCGATTGGCTTCTGCTCATTCTGCATCCTGCACGCTCCTGCCAACGCCTACACCCGGCCCGATCAGCCAAAGGTGCAAGCTCTCCATGAGCGGCAAGGTTAAAACTATATCGGTATCGATATAAGCGCAATTCCATGACAAGGCTTTACGACGGCTGACGCCCACCTGCATACCGCCGGGCGCGCGACAGCAGTCAGGGCGATGGCGACTTCTAAACCCATATCACCCAAACCAATTAACCTGTCCCCTGCCCCACCACCCCGCCTAGACTCGCCGCACCCCGACCCAGGAATGCCGCCATGTCCGAGCAACTCCTCAGCAGCCGCAACCTCGCCTTCGAACTCTACGAAGTCCTCGACGCCGAGGCCCTGACCCAGCGCCCGCGCTTCGCCGAGCACAGCCGCGAAACCTTCGACGCCGCGCTGACTACCGCCCGCACCATCGCCGAAAAGTACTTCGCTCCACATAACCGCAAGGGCGACGAAAACGAGCCACGCTACGTGGACGGCCGCGCCGAACTGATCCCGGACGTGAAACCAGCAGTCGATGCCTTCCTCGAAGCCGGCTTCCTCAACGCCAACCGCGATTTCGACGTCGGCGGCATGCAGCTGCCCAGCCTGGTCTCACAAGCCTGCTTCGCCCACTTCCAGGCCGCCAACGCCGGCACCACGGCCTACCCGTTCCTGACCATGGGCGCGGCCAACCTGATCGAGAGCTTCGGCACAGAAGAACAGAAGCGCCTGTTCCTGCAACCGATGATCGAAGGCCGCTACTTCGGCACCATGGCCCTCACCGAGCCCCACGCCGGCTCCTCGCTGGCCGATATCCGCACCCGCGCCGAACCTGCCGGCGATGGCAGCTACCGGCTCAAGGGCAACAAGATCTTCATCTCCGGCGGCGACCACGAGCTGTCCGAGAACATCGTGCACATGGTCCTGGCCAAGCTACCGGGCGCGCCGGCCGGGGTGAAAGGCATCTCGCTGTTCATCGTGCCCAAGTACCTGGTCAACCATGACGGCAACCTGGGCCCGCGCAACGATGTGCTGCTGGCCGGGCTGTTCCACAAGATGGGCTGGCGCGGCACCACCTCCACCGCCCTCAACTTCGGCGACAACGGCCAGTGCGTGGGCTATCTGGTCGGGCAGCCGCACCAGGGCCTGGCCTACATGTTCCAGATGATGAACGAAGCGCGCATCGGCGTCGGCATGGGCGCGGTGATGCTCGGTTACGCCGGCTACCTCTACTCACTGGAGTACGCCCGCCAGCGCCCGCAAGGCCGCCTGCCGGACAACAAGGATCCACAAAGCCCGGCGGTGCCGATCATCGAGCACAGCGACGTGAAACGCATGCTGCTGGCCCAGAAGGCTTACGTGGAAGGTGCCTTCGATCTGGGCCTGTACGCCGCACGGCTGTTCGACGACACCCACACTGCGCCGGATGAAAACACCCGCCAGCAAGCCCAGCAACTGCTCGACCTGCTTACCCCGATCGTCAAATCCTGGCCTTCGACCTTCTGCCTCAAGGCCAACGAACTGGCGATCCAGATCCTCGGCGGCCATGGCTACACCCGCGAATACCCAGTCGAGCAGTACTACCGCGACAACCGCCTGAACCCGATCCACGAGGGCACCGAGGGCATCCAGTCCCTCGACCTGCTTGGCCGCAAGCTGGCGCAGAACGGCGGCGCCGGGCTCAAGCAACTGATCCGCCTGATCGCCGGCACCTGCGAGCGCGCCAGCCATCACCCGAACCTGGACAACCTGCGCCAGCCGCTGGAACAGCTGGTCAATCGCCTGCAAACGGTCACCCTGGCCCTGCTCGGCGACCTGGCCCAAGGCAAGGTCGCCAGGGCCCTGGCCAACTCGGCGCTGTACCTGAAGGCCTTCGGTCACTGCGTGATCGGCTGGCGCTGGCTGGAGCAGGCCATCCATGCCGAGCTCGGCCTGCTCAAGGGCAGCGACCGCGACTTCTACCAGGGCAAGCTGCAGGCCGCGCGTTATTTCCTCACCTGGGAAGTACCGGGCTGCCATAATGACCTCGCCTTGCTCGAAGCACGCGACGATACGTGCCTGGGCATGCAAGAGGGGTGGTTCTAGGGGGAGCCACCGCGCCAACGGAGGTTTCCCATGTTCGATTCCAGCGCCCTGCTGCGCCAGCGCTTCGCCGCGCTGCGCAGCACGGCCGAAGTGTTTTCGCTTCGCCACGTCAAGCAATCGCACCAGTCCCTTTCAGTACGCCGCAACGTTACCGAGCCGCCGCACTTCAGCCAGGATGAAGGCGCCATGCTCACCGTGCGGGTCAACGGCGTCGAGGCCTACGCGGCCACCGCCGACCTGTCGCAAAGCGGCCTGCAGCGCGCCCTGGAACAGGCCGAAGCGCTGGCCCGGCGCATCAAGGCCCATAGCCTTCTCGACCTCAGCGGCCAGCCCGCCCCGAGCGAGCGTCACGACCACGTTTCGCCCAACTTCGACCAGCCCCTGCCCAACCTCGCCGACTGCCTGGACCTGCTGGCCGCAGAATCCGCCAGCGTGCCCAAGGACAGCCGCCTGGTGGACTGGCAGGCCAGCCTCGGCATCAGCCTGGTCGAGCAGACCTACCTGAACTCCGCCGGCGCCGAGCTGCGCCATGCCCAGCGCTTCGTCTACCCGGGCCTGGGCGTCACCGCCAGCGACGGCCAGGACAGCCAGAGCCGCACCCTGGGCCGCGACAACTTCGGCCAGCAAGGCAGTTTCGAGGTAATCGAGCGCTGCGGCCTGGTCGGCGCGGCCCGCCGCGTGGCCGACGAAGCCCTGCAACTGCTGCTGGCGCCCAACACGCCGAGCGGCACCCGCGACCTGCTGCTGATGCCCGACCAGATGATGCTGCAGATCCACGAGTCCATCGGCCACCCGCTGGAAATGGACCGCATCCTCGGCGACGAGCGCAACTACGCCGGCACCAGCTTCGTCAAAGCCGCCGACTTCGGCCACCTGCAATACGGCTCCGCGCTGCTCAACGTGACCTTCGATCCCACCATCGGCGAAGAGCTGGCCAGCTACAGCTTCGACGACGACGGCACCCCGGCGAGCAAGCAGTTCCTGATCCGCAACGGCTTGCTGGTGCGCCCACTGGGCGGCGCGCTGTCGCAGCTGCGTTCAGGCCTGGACGGCGTGGCCAACAGCCGCGCCTGTGGCTGGAACCGCGCGCCGATCGACCGCATGGCCAACCTCAATATCGAGCCGGGCGACCAGCCGCTGGCGCAACTGATCGGCGGCATCGAAAACGGCATCCTGATGCGCACCAACCGCTCGTGGTCCATCGATGACGCCCGCAACAAGTTCCAGTTCGGCTGTGAATGGGGCCAGTTGATCGAGAACGGCGAGCTCAAGGGCGTGGTGAAAAACCCGAACTATCGGGGCATCTCCGCCGATTTCTGGCGCAACCTGTCGGCGGTCGGCGATCGCAGCACCTTCCAGGTACTCGGCACGCCCAACTGCGGCAAGGGTGAACCCAACCAGGTGGTGCGGGTCGGCCACGCCTCGCCGGCCTGCGTGTTCCGCCAGATCGACGTATTCGGAGGGGACGCCTGATGAGCACCTATCAACAACGTTTCGAAGACCTGCTCGGTGCCCTGCGCGATGCGCTGCAACCCGGCGAGCAGTTCACCCTGGGCTACAGCGCCGAGCACTCGCAGTTCGTGCGCTTCAACCATGCCCAGGTGCGCCAGGCTGGTTTGGTCAGCCAGGCCAACGTGCAACTGCGGCTGATTCGCGACGGCCGCCAGGCAGAGCAGCAGATCACCCTGGGTGATGACGCCGAGCTGGATCGCCAGCGCTTGCACGATGGCCTCGGGCAACTGCGTCAGACCCTGCCGCTGCTGCCGGTCGATCCGTACCTGAGCCTCGACGAGAGTGCCTGGCACAGCCACAGCCTGCTGGAGCAGCCACTGCCCGAGCTGGATGAAGTGCTAACCCTGATCGAGCGCGAGGCCAACGACCTGGACCTGGTCGGCATATACGCCGCCGGCCCCATCTGCCGCGGCTTCGCCAGCTCGTTCGGCGCCTTCGGCTGGCACCAGGCCAACAGCTTCAACTTCGATTGGAGCCTGTTCCACACCAACGGTCAGGCGGTCAAAGCCAACTACGCAGGCCAGGCCTGGAGCGGCGAAGCCTTTGCCGCGCGCCTGCGCCTGGCCCGCGAACAGCTGCAACACCTGGGCCGCCCGGCCATCACCCTCAAGCCCGGCAGCTACCGCGCCTACCTGGCGCCAGCGGCGATGGACGAGATTGCCGGGATGCTCTGCTGGGGTGGTTTCTCCGCCCAGGCACTGGCCACGGGGAACAGCTCGCTGCAACGCCTGTACAACGGCGATGCACGACTGAGCCCGCTGGTGAGCTTCAGCGAACAGGTCAGCGGCTCGTTGAGCCCGGCGTTCTCCGACGAAGGCTCGCCGCGTCGCGACCTGCTGCTGATCGGTGAAGGCCGGGGGCTGGAGCGGTTGGTGAGCGCTCGCAGCGCCGCCGAGTTCGCACTTCAGGCCAATGGCGCCGACAGCTACGAATCGCCGTGCGCGTTGAGCCTGGCGCCGGGCAACCTGCCCAGCGCGCAGATCCTTGAACGCCTGGGCACCGGGCTGTACATCAGCAACCTGTGGTACCTGAACTACTCGGACCTGCCGGCGGCGCGGATGACCGGGCTGACCCGGTTCGCCACGTTCTGGGTGGAAAACGGCCAGATCCAGGGGCCGGTGAGCACCATGCGCTTTGATGACAGCCTGTACAGCCTGCTGGGCAGCCAGCTCGAAGACCTGACACAGGAGCGCGAGATGATCCTGTCGACCAGCACCTATGGGCAGCGCAGTACTGGGTCGAGCCATTTGCCGGGGGCGTTGGTGAAGGGGTTGACCCTGACACTGTGATCCGCAGGACCGGCCTCTTCGCGGGTAAACCCGCTCCCACAGGATTACCTATGCCTTGAAGGCAGCATTGAACCTGTGGGAGCGGGTTTACCCGCGAAAGGGCCGACACAGGACAACGAAGAACCTGAGGTAACACATGCCCGACCGTGCCCCGCTGGACCCTGTCACCGCCCGCTGGATCCCCTGGGTAGTGGCCATCGCCTTCTTCATGCAGTCGCTGGACGGCACCATCCTCAACACCGCGCTGCCGGCCATGGCCCGCTCGCTGGCCGAGGACCCACTGCGCATGCAGGGCGTGATCATCGCCTACATGCTCACCGTGGCGCTGCTGATCCCGGCCTCGGGCTGGATCGCCGACCGCTTCGGCACCAAGCGCATCTTCTTCAGCGCGATCCTGCTGTTCAGCTTCGGCTCGCTGCTGTGCGCCATGGCCAACAGCCTGGGTTTCCTGATCTTCGCCCGAGTGGTGCAGGGCCTGGGCGGGGCGCTGATGCTGCCAGTCGGCAGGCTGGTAGTGCTGCGCGCCTACCCGCGCAGCGAGCTGGTGCGGATCATGAGCTTCATCACCATCCCCGGCCTGCTCGGCCCGCTGCTCGGCCCGACCCTCGGCGGCTGGCTGGTGGAAATCCTGACCTGGCACTGGATCTTCCTGCTCAACCTGCCGGTGGGCGCCCTCGGTTGCTATGCGGTGTGGAAGTTCATCCCCGACCTGCGCGGCGCCGAGCGTACCCGCTTCGACGGGCCGGGTTTCGTGCTGTTCGGTGCGGCGATGGTGCTTATCACCATCGCCATGGAAGGCCTGGGCGAGCTGCACCTGCCGCACCTGCGGGTGATGCTGTTGCTGTTCGCCGGCATGGCCTGCCTGGCCGCGTACTGGCTGCGTGCCGGGCGTGACCCGGAGCCACTGTTCTCGCCGTCGCTGTTCCGCGTGCGCACCTTCGCCATCGGCATCCTCGGCAACCTGTTCGCCCGCCTTGGCAGCGGAGCCCTGCCCTTCCTGGTGCCGTTGCTGCTGCAGGTGGCGCTGGGCTACTCGCCGGCCCAGGCAGGCATGAGCATGATCCCGCTGGCAGCGGCGGCGATGCTCGCCAAGTCGGTCGCCCGGCCGCTGATCGAACGCCTGGGCTATCGCATCGTACTCACCGGCAATACCTTGCTGCTGGGCCTGCTGCTGGCCAGCCTGGGGCTGGTCGACGAGCAGACGCCCTATGCCCTGCTGCTGGTGCAACTGGCGTTGCTGGGGGCGGTGAACTCGATGCAGTTCACGGCGATGAACACCGTGACCCTGATCGACCTCGACGACGCCAGCGCCAGCAGCGGCAACAGCCTGCTGTCGGTGGTCGCGCAACTGTCGCTGAGCCTGGGCGTGGCCTGCGCCGGTGCGCTGCTCGGTGGCTTTACTGCAGCCGGCAGTGCCGAAGGCGTAGAGAGCACGTTGGGGGCGTTCCAGCTGACCTTCGTCACCATCGGCGTGATGGCCATGCTGGCGGCGGCGATCTTCCTGCAACTGGCGCCGACAGACGGAAGGCGCGCCCGTCGTCCGGAAGAGCACGTCGAGTCGTAGGGCGAATGGCCATGAGGCTGGTAGACTGTGCGACATTTTTTGCATCGCAGCAGGCCCGCCTCGTGACCGTTGAAACCACCGCCTTTGCCACCCTCCCGCTGTCCACCGCCATGCTGGCCAACCTGGACGCCCTGGGCTATGCCTCGATGACCCCGATCCAGGCCCAGAGCCTGCCGGTCATCCTCAAGGGCCAGGACCTGATCGCCCAGGCCAAGACCGGCAGCGGCAAGACCGCCGCCTTCGGCATCGGCCTGCTCAACCCGATCAACCCACGCTACTTCGGCTGCCAGGCGTTGGTGCTGTGCCCGACCCGCGAGCTGGCCGACCAGGTGGCCAAGGAGCTGCGCCGCCTGGCCCGCGCCGAGGACAACATCAAGATCCTCACCCTGTGCGGTGGCGTTTCGCTGGGCCCGCAGATCGCCTCGCTGGAGCACGGTGCGCACATCATCGTCGGCACCCCGGGGCGCATCCAGCAGCACCTGGACAAAGGCACCCTGGTACTCGACGGCCTCAACACCCTGGTGCTCGACGAAGCCGACCGCATGCTCGACATGGGCTTCTTCGACGCCATCGCCAGCATCATCGGCAAGACCCCGTCGCGCCGCCAGACCCTGCTGTTCTCGGCCACCTACCCGGCCGGCATCGAGCAACTGGCCAAGGACTTCATGCGCCAGCCGCAGCAGGTCAAGGTCGAAGCGCTGCACAGCGACACCCAGATCGAACAGCGTTTCATCGAGATCGACGCGCAGCAGCGCCTGGAAGCCGTGACCCGCGTGCTCGGCCACTACCGCCCGCAGTCCTGCGTGGCGTTCTGCTTCACCAAGCAGCAGTGCGAAGACGTAGTGGCCCACCTCACTGCCAAGGGCATCGTTGCCCAGGCGCTGCACGGCGACCTGGAGCAGCGCGACCGCGACCAGGTGCTGACCATGTTCGCCAACCGCAGCAGCTCGGTGCTGGTGGCCACCGACGTGGCCGCCCGCGGCCTGGACATCGATGGCCTGGACATGGTCATCAACGTCGAGCTGGCGCGTGACGCCGAAATCCACGTGCACCGTGTCGGCCGTACCGGCCGTGCCGGCGAGAAGGGCGTGGCGATCAGCCTGGTGGCCCCGGCCGAGGGCCACCGCGCCCAGGCCATCGAAGACCTGCAACAGAAGCCGCTGCGCTGGGAGCAGTTGGACAGCCTGAAGAACAAAGGTGGCGAGCCGCTGCTGCCGGCGATGACCACCTTGTGCATCGGCGCCGGACGCAAGGACAAGCTGCGTCCGGGCGATATCCTCGGTGCGCTGACCGGCGATGCCGGACTGCCGGGCAAGCAGGTGGGCAAGATCGCCATCTTCGACTTCGTGGCGTTCGTGGCCGTGGAGCGGGCGGTGGCCAAGCAGGCCATGCAGCGCTTGAACAGCGGCAAGATCAAGGGCCGTGCCCTGAAAGTCCGCATTATCTGAACCGATCAGCAGATCGCTCGTGGGAGCGGGCTTGCCCCGCGATGGCGTCAGCAGGGCCAACAGCATTGCCTGCACCAGCGCATCGCGGGGCAAGCCCGCTCCCACGCTTCCCCCTAACTTGCCAAAGGTTCCAACCGTGCACTCCACCGACGTGATCATCCTCGGCGCCGGCGCCGCCGGCCTGATGTGCGCCCAGCTCACCGCCCGCCGTGGCCGTCGGGTGCTGCTGCTCGACCACGCCAACAAACCGGGCAAGAAGATCCTCATGTCCGGCGGCGGGCGCTGCAACTTCACCAACATGTACACCGAGCCTGCCAACTTCCTCTCGCACAACCCGCACTTCTGCAAGTCGGCGCTGGCCCGCTACACCCAGTGGGACTTCATCGAACTGGTGTGCAAGCACGGCGTGCCGTACCACGAGAAGAAGCTCGGCCAGCTGTTCTGCGACAACAAGTCCAGCGACATCCTCGACATGCTGCTGGCCGAGTGCGACCAGGCCGGCGCCGAGCTGCGCATGAACACCAGCATCGAACAGATCGAAAAAACCGAAGGCGGCTACCGTCTGCAGACCAGCGCCGGCCCGTTCGCCTGCCAGTCGCTGGTGATCGCCACCGGCGGCCTGTCGATCCCGACCTTGGGCGCCACCGGCTTCGGCTACCAGGTGGCGCGCCAGTTCGGCCACGAACTGCTGCCGACCCGCGCCGGCCTGGTGCCGTTCACCATCACCGAGCCCCAGCTCAAGGCACTGTGCACCGAGCTGTCCGGCACCTCGCTGGACTGCACCGCCAGCTGCAACGGCACAAGCTTCCGGGAAAACCTGCTGTTCACCCACCGCGGCCTGAGCGGCCCGGCGATCCTGCAGATTTCGTCGTTCTGGGAGGCCGGCGACACCGTCGAGATCAACCTGCTGCCCGACCGCGATGCCCTGGAGTGGCTGCAGGGCCAGCAAGTCGAGCGCCCCAACAGCGAGCTGAAGACCGTGCTGGGCGAGGTGTTCACCCGCAAGCTGGCCAACCTGCTGGCCGAGCAGTGGTTCGAATCCAAGCCGCTGAAGCAGTACACCCCGGCGGAATTGGCGCAGATCGCCGACAAACTGGCGGCCTGGCAGGTGGTGCCGGCGGGCACCGAGGGCTATCGCACCGCCGAGGTGACCCTGGGCGGCGTGGATACCCGCGAGGTGTCGTCCAAGACCATGGAATCGCTGAAGAGCCCCGGGCTGTACTTCATCGGCGAGGTGCTGGACGTGAGCGGGCACCTGGGGGGGTTCAACTTCCAGTGGGCCTGGGCTTCGGCCAACGCTGCGGCGCAGTTCGTGTAGAGTAGAATCCTTTCAGCAGCACGGAACGCTTCTTGCCGGTCTGTGTTGTGAAGGGGGTAAAACCATCGCGGGGCAAGCCCGCTCCCACAAAGGCCGACTCGGCTCGTGGGAGCGGGCTTGCCCCGCGATGAGGCCCTCAAGGTTCTAGTCCGCAAACTGCCCAGCAGGCCATCATGTCATCGAGCTCGTTCCGCCATTCATTGCGTCGCCTGTGGGGCCAAGACAAGTTCAGCTACGCCATTCGCGTGACCATCGCCCTCACCGGCAGCATGGCCTGGTGCTGGTACCAGAACGAGATGAGCCTGCTCATCCCGCTGTTCCTCGGCATCATCGCCAGCGCCCTGGCCGAGACCGATGACGGTTGGCAGGGCCGCCTCAGTGCCCTGCTGGTCACCCTCGGCTGTTTTGCCATCGCCGCCCTGTCGGTGGAGCTGCTGTTCCCCTACCCCTGGATCTTTGCCATCGCCCTGGCCCTGGCCGCCTTCGGCCTGACCATGCTCGGCGCATTGGGCGAACGCTACGGGGCGATCGCCTCGGCAACGCTGATCCTGTCGGTCTACACCATGATCGGCGTGGACCAGCGCGGCGGCGAAGTCAGCGACTTCTGGCACGAGCCGCTGCTGCTGGTGACCGGCGCCGCCTGGTACGGGCTGCTGTCGGTGCTGTGGCAGGCGCTGTTTTCCAACCAGCCGGTGCAGCAAAGCCTGGCCAAGCTGTTCTATGAACTGGGCAGCTACCTCAAGCTCAAGGCCAGCCTGTTCGAACCGATCCGTGGCCTGGACGTCGAGGCCACGCGCCTGGAACTGGCCAAGCAGAACGGCAAGGTGGTGGCCGCGCTCAATGCCGCCAAAGAGATCATCCTGCACCGTGTCGGCAACAGCCAGCCCAACTCCAAGGTCAGCCGCTACCTCAAGCTGTACTTCCTGGCTCAGGACCTGCACGAGCGGGTCAGCGCCTCGCACTACCCCTACAACGCCCTCAACGAGGCGTTCTTCCACAGCGACGTGATGTTCCGTTGCCAGCGCCTGCTGCGCAAACAGGGTGCCTCCTGCCAGGAGCTGGCACGCTCGATCCGCCTGCGCCAGCCGTTCGTGCTCGCCAGCGGCTACCCCGAAGCGCTGGAAGACCTGAATGCTTCGCTGGAGCACCTGCGCGAACAGAACAACCCGGCCTGGCGCGGGCTGCTGCGCTCGCTGCGGGCCCTGGCCGCCAACCTGGCCACGCTGGACCGCCTGCTGGGCGCCGCGAGCAACCCGGACAGCCTGGCAGACGCCAGCGACAGCAGCCTGCTCGACCGCTCGCCGCGCAACCTGAAGGACGTGTGGCAGCGCTTGCGCACCCAGCTGACCCCCACCTCGCTGCTGTTCCGCCACGCCCTGCGCCTGTCGCTGGCACTGTCGGTGGGTTACGGCATGGTGCACCTGATCCACCCGACCCAGGGCTACTGGATCATCCTCACCACGCTGTTCGTCTGCCAGCCCAACTACGGGGCGACCCGGCGCAAGCTGGGCCAGCGGATGCTCGGCACCGCCATCGGCCTGACCGTGGGCTGGGCGCTGTTCGACCTGTTCCCCAACCCGCTGATCCAGTCGGCCTTCGCCGTGGTCGCCGGGGTGGTGTTCTTCGTCAACCGCACCACCCGCTACACCCTGGCCACGGCGGCGATCACCCTGATGGTGCTGTTCTGCTTCAACCAGACCGGCGATGGCTACGGGCTGTTCCTGCCGCGCCTGTTCGATACCCTGGTCGGCAGCCTGATCGCCATCCTTGCAGTGTTCCTGTTCCTGCCCGACTGGCAGGGCCGCCGACTGAACAAGGTGCTGGGCAATACCCTGGCCTGCGCCAGCCAGTACCTGCGCCAGATCATGCAGCAGTATGCCCACGGCAAGCGCGATGACCTGGCCTACCGCCTGGCCCGGCGCAACGCGCACAACGCCGATGCGGCGCTGTCCACCACCCTGGCCAACATGCTCATGGAGCCCGGGCATTTCCGTAAGGAAGCGGATGTGGGCTTTCGCTTCCTGGTGCTGTCGCACACCCTGCTCAGTTATCTCTCAGGGCTTGGCGCACACCGCGACACTGCGTTGCCGGCCGAGGTCCATGAACAGCTGATCGAGGGTGCTGGCCAGACCTTGGCCGCCAGCCTCGACGAAATCGCCAACGGCCTGGCCGCACGCCTGCCGGTGGCGATCCACAGCGACGCGGAAGAGGCCCTGGCCAATGCGCTGGAGCAGATGCCCGAGGAGCTGGACGAGCACCAGCGCCTGGTGCAGACCCAACTGGCGCTGATCTGCCGGCAGCTGGGGCCGCTGCGCACGCTGGCGGGGCACCTGATCAAGGAAAGTGAGCCGGGCTGATTGCGGGGTAGCCTGTACTGGCCCTATCGCCGGCAAGCCGGCTCCCACAGGCGCGATCCATGTGGGAGTCGGCTTGCCGGCGATAGGGCCAACGCAGATCAGAAGCCGTGCTGACGCAACAACCGGGCGTAGCTGCCATCGGCCTTCATCGCCGCAATGGCCTTCTCGAACCGTGCCACCACCTGCCGGTGCTCCGGGTGCTTGAGGCTGACCAGAATGTGCAGACTGTTCTCGCTCAGCGGCGGATCGACGAAGCTCACCCCGTCCCGCACCTGCTGCGGTTCGCGCTGCAGGTTGTAACGCGCCACGTACTCGTCCTCTACCGTCAGGTTGACTCGCCCGGCCGCGAGCATGCGCACCGCCGACGAGAAATTGCGCACCGGCACTTTGTTCAGACGCTCATCGCTGTCGAAGCCGGGTGAGTAGGCATAGTCGCGCACCACGGCGATGGTGTAGGGGTAGAGGTCGGCCTGACGCTTGAAGACGAAGCCTTCGCCCTGGCGCTGGAGCAGGCGGATACGGTTGATGAGGTAAGGGCCGGAGAACTCGCCGATGCGCGTGCGCTCATCGTTGTACCAGGCGTTGACCAATACATCGTAACGCCCCTCGCCAATGCCCATGAGCGCCCTGGCCCAGGGCACTTCCTCGAACGACGTGGCGAAACCTGCGCGGTTAAGCGCCGTGGTGACGATGCTGGTGGCCAGGCCACCGCCGGGCATGGCGGCGTCGGTAAAGGGCGGCCAGCTGTCGGCCACCAGTCGCAGTTTCTCCTGGGCAGCTGCCGGCATCGCGCACAACACACCCAGTATTCCAAGAACGCAAAGCAGTGGCCGCATGCTCAAATCCTTTCGCAGTTGGGGGCCCACGCTGAAGATGGCGATCTCTACTCACAACAGATCCTGCAGATTACACAAGCCGCAGCCCGGCGACAGCGGACAATAATGTCATTTAGCCTCTATTTTGGCCGAACGCCATCAGACGTAATTTGCAGCAAGGCCAGGCTCGTGCGCAGCGGCAGGATTTGCGATGATCGAGCGCCCATACAAGGAGCTCATACCCATGTCCATCGAGTGGATTTGCAAACACCACAGCGACCTCGGCAAGGAGCAGCTCTATGCCGTCCTGCAACTGCGAACGGCAGTGTTCGTGGTCGAGCAGCACTGTGCCTACCAGGAAGTCGACGGGCAGGACCTGAGCGGCGACACCCTGCACCTGATGGGTTGGCAAGACGACAAGCTGGTGGCCTATCTGCGCCTGCTCGACCCGCAATCACAAGGTGGCGACGTGGTGATCGGGCGCGTGGTGACCTCGCCCGAAGTGCGCGGCCTGAAACTGGGCCATCCGCTGCTGATGAAAGGGTTGGAAGCGGCCGGGCATTGCTGGCCAGGTGTTCCGGTTTACCTGTCGGCGCAGGCGCATCTGCAGGCGTTCTATGCCACGCACGGGTTCGTGGCGGTGGGCGAGGAATATCTGGAAGACGACATTCCCCATATCGGCATGCGCAAGGGCTGAAACTGCCGGGGGCGCGTCGCGCCCCTTTCGCCGGCAAGCCGGCTCCCACATGTACTGCAGCTGCAGGACCACACCGAGATCACGGATAACCCAGCACATCCCTGATCTGGCGCAGATGCTGGATGATCCACTGCTTGTCGATCGCCCCCCAGTCACGGATGCGGTAATGCCCGGCATGATTGCGGGCGCCGCTCTGCTGCTCGAACTCGCAGACGATGTCCAGATCGGCCAGCGCAGCGATGGTGTCCTGGGCGGTGCGCCGGGGCATGCCGGTGGCCTCCATCAGCGCCGGCACGCTGGTGGCGGTCTGGCTGTCGATCAGCCAGGCCACGTACAGGCGACGGTAGAAACTGCTGCGGGTCTTGCTCACTTCCGTGGTCATCTGGTGCTTGTCCCTCAGGTGTTGCCCGGCAGCTCCCGATAGGTCAGGTAGACGCGCAGGTCGAATTCCAGTTGGTGGTAGTCCGGCTCCATGTACTGACAGAGCTGGTAGAAGGCCTTGCTGTGGTCGCGCTCCTTCAGGTGCGCCAGTTCGTGCACCACGATCATGCGCAGAAACTGCGGCGCCGCTTCCTTGAACAGCGAGGCGATGCGGATCTCTTTCTTGGCCTTTAGCTTGCCGCCCTGCACCCGCGACACCGCGGTGTTCAGGCCGAGGGCGCGATGGGTCAGGTCCAGGCGGTTGTCGAACAGCACCTTGTCCAGCGGCGGCGCGCTGCGCAGGTATTCCTGCTTGAGATCCTGGGCGTAGCCGTACAACGCCTTGTCATTCTGCACCGTATGCCGCTCGGCATAGCGTTGGTCCAGGTAGGCGCCCAGGCGACCGCTGGCGATCAGTTGACGCACCTGGTCTTGTAGATGCGGCGGGTAGGCTTGCAGGTAGCGTAAGGCGGTCATCAGGATGCAGATCGGGGTAAGGAGTGCCGAGTTTACCAATCACTCGCCCCAGGGGAATACCGCCGGGAAGTCGCCGGCATCGGCGGCGGTCATCGGCCTTGCCACCAGGAAGCCTTGCACGTAGGCACAACCCGCACCCTTGAGCCATTGCGCCTGCGCCTGCGTCTCCACGCCCTCGGCAATCACGGTGATGCCATAGGCCGCGCACAGTTCGATGACACTGCGTACCAGGGCAATGTCGGCCGCCGAATCCGGCAGCCGCGCCACCAGGTGCCGGTCGAGCTTGAGGGTATCGATGGGCAGGTCGCGCAGCATGCGCAGCGAGCAGTCACCCGCACCGAAGTCGTCCAGCGCCACGCGGATGCCCATCTCGCGCAGCCGATTCACCTGCTTCACCGCCGCGTCGATGTTATACATCAGCGAGGTCTCGGCCACCTCGACCTCCAACTGGGCAGGCAACAGGGCATATTCGTCGATCACCCGCGCCAGTTCGTCGGCAAGGCCCGGCATGGCGAACTGGGCGCGGCTCAGGCTGATGCTCAGTACCAGCCTGGGCCCGAAACGCGCCCCCCATTCCTTGCGCTGGGCAGCGCCCTTGCGGTAAATCCAGCTGGCCAGGCGATTGATCAGGCGCGCTTCTTCGAGCAAGGGGATGAACAACCCCGGCGGCACATCGCCGACGCTCGGGTGTTTCCAGCGCAGCAAGGCTTCGAAGCCCCGCAACTGGCCATCGCCGAACGCCACCTGCGGTTGATAGACCAGGTTGAAGTCATTCTGCTCGATGGCCGCGCGCACGCCATCTTCGAGCATCAGCCGCGAGCGCGCCCGCCCATTGAGCTCCTGGTCATAGAAACGGTATTGCTGGCGCCCGGCCTGCTTGGCGGCGTACATCGCAGCATCCGCCGCACGCAGCAAGCCCTCGACGCTGGAACCGCAATCGGGGTAGGTGGCAATGCCGATGCTCACCCCCAGGCTGACCTCCAGCCCGTCCACTTCCTGCAGGCCCGACAGGCGCTCCAGCAGTTTCTCGGCAAAGCGCCCGGCCTGCTCCGGGTACGGCAGCCCGTCGAATAGCGCGGTGAACTCATCGCCGCCCATGCGCGCCAGCAGCGCGTCGTTGCCCAGGCAGTCCTTGAGCTGCTCGCCCACCCAGCGCAACACCTTGTCGCCGGCCTCGTGGCCAAGCAGGTCGTTGATCCGCTTGAAGCCGTCCAGGTCCATGTACATCAGGGCCCGGGCCTTGTCCGAGCGTTCGTTGCGCAGCAACGCGCCTTCGGCGGCCTGGT
The DNA here is from genome assembly GCF_009650555.1 of Pseudomonas sp. EMN2. NCBI lineage: Bacteria > Pseudomonadati > Pseudomonadota > Gammaproteobacteria > Pseudomonadales > Pseudomonadaceae > Pseudomonas > Pseudomonas sp. EMN2. The sequence goes on along the minus strand of NZ_VZZR01000022.1, from coordinate 2,659 downwards.
AGAAGCCACGGCGGTTGAGCAGCCCGGTCAACGGGTCGGTCACCGCCTGATACTCAAGCTGTTGATGCAGGCTGCGCACCACCGACATGTCCAGCACCGTCACCACCATGGCCCGCTGCTCGACGGGCAACGGCGCGCAGGACAGCGCCACCGGCACAAGCTGGCCGGACACGGTGCGCAATTGGGCGTCATGCACGCGGAAGATCTGCCGGCCCAGATACGCCTGGTAGAAGTCCGACTCGCGCCACAGGCTGGCGCAAGGCAGCTGGATCAAGTCCAGCACGTGGGCGCCCTGCAAGGTGTCCACCGGTGCATTGAGCAGCCGCGAGATGGCGGGGTTGGCAAAGCCGATGGTGCCCGCCTCGTCGACCACCAGGATGCCCTCGGCGGCGTTTTCCAGGATCGAGGCGTTGAAGGCCCGTGCCGACTCCAGTTCGCGGGTCAGGCGCTGCAGCATGCGCCGGTTGCGCTGCTGGTCCAGCTGGGCCTGCACCTTGGGCTTGAGGATTTGCGGATCGAAGGGTTTGAACAGGTAGTCCACCGCGCCACTGGCATAGCCCTTGAGTACGGCGGCGTCGGACTGCTCGTTGGCGGTGAGGAAAATAATCGGGGTCAGCCGCGTGCGCTGACTGCCGCGCATCAGCCGGGCGACCTCGAAGCCGTCCATTTCGGGCATCTGCACGTCGAGCAAGACCAGGTCGACTTCGTGTTCAAGCAACGCGCTCAGGGCTTCCATCCCTGAACTGGCGGTCAACACCTGCCAATCCTGACGGGCCAGCAACGCCCGCATGCTGATGAGGTTCTCTGGATAATCGTCTACTACCAGTAGCACCGACCGACTGTCCGGAGGTTGTGTGTGAGCGACATCCATGCTGCTTCCCATGTTTAGACCGACCCTGGCCCGCTATTGGATCCGATCTTTACTCTAGACAGGGCGACCGAAGACGCAACGCGGGTAGATGGCTAAGCGCCATCGAAATTGATGTTAGCCGACTAACGGTATGGCAGTGGGTTATGTGGAAATAATCCTCCTCCGTCGCTCAATTGCTGCAGGCATAAAAAAACCCGCATCTCTGCGGGTTTCTTCAAGCAACTACCAACGGATCAGTTGACCTTGGCAGCCAGCTCGCCTTTCAGGTAACGCTGGAACATGCCTTCCAGGGAGATCGGCTTGATCTTCGACGCATTGCCGGCGGTGCCGAAGGCTTCGTAGCGGGCGATGCACACGTCACGCATGGCCTTGACGGTTTCACCGAAGAACTTGCGTGGGTCGAACTCGCTCGGGTTCTGCGCCATCAGGCGACGCATGGCGCCGGTGGAGGCCAGGCGCAAGTCGGTGTCGATGTTGACCTTGCGCACGCCGTGCTTGATGCCTTCAACGATTTCTTCGACCGGTACGCCGTAGGTCTCTTTGATGTCGCCGCCGTACTGGTTGATGATCGCCAGCCACTCTTGCGGTACCGAAGAGGAACCGTGCATCACCAGGTGAGTGTTGGGGATGCGCTTGTGGATTTCCTTGATGCGGTCGATCGCCAGCACGTCGCCGGTGGGCGGCTTGGTGAACTTGTAGGCACCGTGGCTGGTGCCGATGGCGATGGCCAGGGCATCGACCTGGGTCTTCTTGACGAAGTCGGCCGCTTCTTCCGGGTCGGTCAGCATCTGGCTGTGATCCAGCACGCCTTCGGCGCCAATGCCGTCTTCTTCACCGGCCATGCCGGTTTCCAGCGAACCCAGGCAGCCCAGCTCGCCTTCTACCGAAACGCCACAGGCGTGGGCCATGGCTACGGTCTGCTGGGTAACACGGACGTTGTACTCGTAGTCGGTCGGGGTCTTGCCGTCTTCACCGAGCGAGCCGTCCATCATGACCGAGCTGAAGCCCAGCTGGATGGAGCGCTGGCACACGTCAGGGCTGGTGCCGTGGTCCTGGTGCATGCACACCGGGATGTGCGGGAACTCTTCGATGGCCGCCAGGATCAGGTGGCGCAGGAAGGGAGCACCGGCGTATTTGCGGGCACCGGCGGAGGCCTGGACGATGACCGGAGAGTCGGTCTTGTCGGCGGCTTCCATGATGGCGCGCATCTGCTCGAGGTTGTTGACGTTGAAAGCTGGGACGCCGTAACCGAACTCGGCGGCGTGGTCCAGCATCTGGCGCATGCTAATGAGTGCCATGGTGTATCTCTCTCCCGACAAGCGTCGTTTGTTTCGTGCAAGCCTGCCGCAGGGGCGGTTGCTGTTCAAGTAGTGTGGGCCACCGTGGCGGCCCGGCCAGTCACGGTGCCTTGCAGCCCCGCCCAATCAGATCGTTGGTCGCCACCCAGTACACCAGGCCTTCCTGGCCCTTGGTGTGGAAGGCCAGCACGCCATCGCTGTACAGCGCGCCCGAGGCGCCCGGCTCGGACTTGAGCCGGTAGACCTGGTCGCCGCCGCCAAGGCGCACGTCGACCGCATCCTGTTTCACATCAGCGAAGCGCCACAGCACTTCGGCCTGGCTGTCGCAGACCCAGCGGGTCCAGTTGTCCGCCACCGGGGCGGGGGCTGGTTGCAACAGCGAGCAGCCTGCCAGGGTCGCCAGGGCCAGTGCGGCCAGAAGCGCTTTCATTACACATCCTCGTAGCAAGCCTGCTGTATCGGCCTCATCGCGGGGTAAGTCGCATCGGCG